>CAYJHK010000017.1:0-18313 GCA_964369515.1 uncultured Desulfovibrionaceae bacterium | reverse complement strand
TTTTTCCAAAAAGGTCCCTCCCCCAAGAAAATTTTTACAAAATTAGAATCATGTGAGACAGAACCTAGGAAGCGTTAATTTAATACATTTTGGCATACACAAAATAGTGAGAAAAAAACATGATATTAAAGCAGAATCCCAGCGTCATTGTGGCCATACCCGTGTACAATGATGCTGAATATTTAAATGCTGCGCTGGATTCGGTACTGGCGCAAACGTTCACCGATTTTCAGCTCCTTGTGATTGATGACGGGAGCGAACAACCAACAAAGGATATTTTGCAAAGTTATGTGCAACGTGGCGTTAAGTGTTTGCAGTTTCCTAAAAATCAAGGACGCCCCTTTGCACGCAACGCAGCCCTCATTTATGCGTTAAGTAGCCATATGGAGCAGGGAGCGGACTATCTGGTGTGGATGGACGCCGATGACATCTCCTTTCCGCAGCGACTTGAAAAGCAAATTGCCTTTATGCAAGCAAGGCCGGATGTGAGTGTACTTGGTACGGCCATGCGCTGTATGGGGGATGCTTTTGATGCACAAAATAACGCGCCGGTCATCAAGAAAAGCAATAGCCATGAGGCTATCTTTGCCCAGTCCGTTTGGGGGCTTTCCTTGTTACAAGCCACAGCCTGTTTTCGCCTTGCGCATTTTCACGCATACGCTGAAAATTTTCTTTATGATACAAACATGTTGCGTGTTGAAGATTATGCTTATATATTAAAGTTACTTTTTTATACTCCCCTGAAATTTGCCAATATGTCCGACGTGCTTTATGGTTTTCGTTATACATATCGCCCCACAAACAATAGATACCATGCGCTGGCGGCACAAAAACTTCTGCAATACCTTAATTTGCCAAGCGATGAACACAGTGCCCTTTTGCATACTGTACTTTCCTGTTCAACCTTTGCCGGACTTGATTTTAAAAAAGCTGTGGACTTACGTGAAATTATCAATTGGGGAAACACAGTCTATGAGTGTATACAAGACTTTGAAAAAATCAGTATGCCGCACTTTTTACGCATCACTCACTATAAGATTGCGCAGCTACTAAAACTTGAAGAAGATACGGCAAAACGCTTGGAACTGGTGAAACTTTATGCCACGCTTCCCTTGGGAGAAACACATGATTTACGCTCGTTTTTTCCTCGCCGATGAATGCCGGCATGACAAATAACAGCATAGCGAGGCGTGCTCAATGTCAGAAGTGCTTATAATTATCTTTACCCGTTATCCTGAACCGGGTAACGTAAAAACCCGTCTTATTCCCTCCATAGGGGCGCAAGCTGCTGCCAAATGGCATGAAAAGATGACGGAATACACCCTAAAGCAGGCTTTACGCACCGGTTACCCGGTACAAATACATTATACAGGCGGTGATGCCTGTAAAATGCAAGCATGGCTTGGACATGAGCACAGCTACGTTGCGCAAACCGAAGGGGATCTTGGGCAGCGTATGCATGACGCCTTTGCCGGTGCTTTTGCCTCCAACGTATCGGGGAAAAAAAAAGTGTTGCTCTTAGGCAGTGATTGCCCGGATAACCGCCGGGATAACCTGCAAAAAGCCATAGCCTTACTCGAAAATTCCCACTGCGTGCTTGGCCCGAGTACGGACGGCGGATACTATATGCTTGGCTTGACACATATGCAAAGCGCACTTTTTGAAGATATAGCGTGGGGAAGTCATATTGTTTTGGAGCAAACCCTTGCAAAAGCCAAAAATTATGCGCTCTTACCGGCACTGAGCGATGTTGACCATGCCGCTGACATTCCGGCAAAAATTTCTGTCATCATCCCCACTTATAATGAAGAAGAGCGCATTGCGACTGCCGTTGAAAGTGCCGCTCAAGGTTTCAATGTGGAAATCATTGTGGCAGATGCCGCAAGTACGGACAATACAAGCGTAAGGACAGAGCAAGCAGGAGGACGCTTTCATCCATGTCCCGTGCACGAGCAAGGACGAGCACGGCAAATGAATGGCGCAGCACACATTGCCCATGGCGAAATCATTATGTTTATACATGCCGATTGTATTTTACCGACAGATTTTGACCTGCATGTACGCAAAGCCATGCAGGATCCCCGTACCATTCTCGGCTACTTTAGCTTTGCACTTGAAGAAAGTTTTTTTGGAAAATCGCTATTGGTTTGGGGTACAAATGTGCGTGCAAAGACTTTTCAACGCCCATACGGCGATCAAGGCTTTTTTCTACGCAAGGAAACATTTGATGAACTGAACGGCTTTGCCCCCGTACCCATCTTGGAAGATGTCTTTTTTATCAAAGCAGTAAAAAAACTCGCAAAGCAAAGAAATCAAATATTACGTTGTCTT
This sequence comes from uncultured Desulfovibrionaceae bacterium, assembly GCA_964369515.1. Taxonomy (GTDB): domain Bacteria; phylum Desulfobacterota; class Desulfovibrionia; order Desulfovibrionales; family Desulfovibrionaceae; genus CAYJAD01. The sequence continues at coordinate 15,982 of CAYJHK010000017.1, read as the reverse complement.
CCGTACCCACTGCTCACAAGCGCGCGCCGATGGATTAAGCACGGCTTCCTCAAAACTACCACCTTCAATCAACTTATTTTACTTGCCGCAAAATGCGGAATGGATTTGCAAAAACTGCAACGTATTTACAAGTCAGGATCTTTTTTCAAAAAACTCTGTAAATCGAAATCACGGGGTTTAAAGTGATGCGAGCATAATTTATTTGCTTGACGGATTGTGATTTACAATTTATTAGAAAGTGTTTTGAAGTAAAATTTAATTGTAACGTATTTTTTCATAAGACATAACTATTTACGAGATAGGTCAAACATGCCAAAACGCACGGATTTAAAAAAGATTATGGTTATTGGGGCCGGCCCCATTATTATTGGGCAAGCCTGTGAATTTGACTATTCCGGCTCACAAGCGGTGAAAGCCTTAAAAGAAGAAGGCTATGAAGTGGTACTTGTAAATTCAAACCCTGCCACCATCATGACCGACCCCGGTCTTGCCGATAAAACCTATGTGGAACCTATCGAGCACGATACCCTTGCTGCCATTGTGCGCAAGGAGCGTCCTTGTGCTCTTTTACCGACACTTGGTGGGCAAACCGGCTTAAATGCTGCACTTGCGCTGGATAAAAGCGGCGTTCTTGCCGAATATGGCGTAGAACTTATCGGTGCCCGTGCCGATGTTATCGAAAAAGCCGAAAGCCGCGAACTTTTTAGGCAAGCCATGGATAATATAGGCATAAAAATGCCGGCCTCAGGTATTGCACGCAATATGAAGGACGTGCGTCAGCTTGGTTCCATCTTGCCCTTTCCTTTGATTATTCGCCCTGCCTTTACCCTTGGCGGTACAGGCGGCGGCATTGCTTATAATATGGAAGACTTAGAGCATATCGCCGGCGGCGGTCTTGCGGCAAGCCCCGTATCTGAAGTTATGGTTGAGCAATCGGTTATCGGTTGGAAAGAGCTGGAAATGGAAGTTATGCGGGACAAAAATGACAATTGCGTCATTATTTGCGGCATTGAGAATGTGGATCCCATGGGTGTGCATACCGGCGATTCCATTACCGTTGCCCCAATCCAAACGCTTTCGGATGCCGAATATCAAAATATGCGTAATGCAACCATTGCCATTATGCGTGAAATCGGCGTGGAAACCGGCGGATCCAATGTGCAATTTGCACAAAATCCTGCCAACGGTGAATTGGTGGTCATTGAGATGAATCCGCGTGTGTCTCGCTCTTCTGCTCTTGCCAGTAAGGCCACGGGTTTTCCCATCGCCAAAATCGCCGCCAAACTTGCCATCGGTTATACATTGGACGAACTGCGTAACGATATCACTCGGGAGACAGCGGCAAGCTTTGAGCCTTCCATTGACTATGTGGTTATAAAAGTCCCCCGCTTTACCTTTGAAAAATTCCCCGGAGCCAAGGATGAGCTGACCACAGCCATGAAGAGTGTGGGGGAGGCCATGAGTATTGGACGTACCTTTAAGGAATCCTTACAAAAAGGTATGCGTTCCATGGAACTTGGCTATCCTGGTCTCGGCTTTGGATTTCGCAATGCGCATGAGGATAAGGAGCAGGTGCTGGCAAGTTTGCGCACTCCCAACTCACGTCGCCTCTTGGCTTTGCGTGAGGCGGTGCGCATGGGTATGAGCGAGGAGGAAATATTTGAGGCCTCGTATTTTGACCCGTGGTTTGTGCGTCAAATTGCGGATATTGTTAATATGGAGAATGAGCTTTTAAATTTTGGACTTGCCAATGACATGACTCCGGCCAATCCTGAGCTTGCCAAAGTCTTGCGAGTGGCTAAAGAATATGGTTTCTCTGATCGCCAACTGTCTGAAATGTGGAAACGTCCCGAAGAAGACATTAGGCGTGTGCGAAAAGAGTTAAATATATTACCCACATATTATCTTGTGGATACATGCGCCGCCGAATTTGAAGCCTATACTCCGTATTTTTACTCTACCTATGAAAGCGGTCAAGAAATGGCCGAAGATGAGCGCAAAAAAGTTATCATCCTTGGTGGCGGCCCCAACCGCATCGGGCAGGGTATTGAATTTGACTATTGTTGTTGTCACGCATCCTTTGCCTTAAAGGATGCCGGCGTCATGGCCATTATGGTCAATTCCAATCCCGAAACCGTATCCACCGACTATGATACGTCCGACCGATTGTACTTTGAACCGCTCACCTTTGAAGATGTGATGCATATTGTGGAAAAAGAAAAACCCCATGGCGTCATTGTGCAATTTGGCGGTCAGACCCCACTCAATCTTTCCGTACCGCTGATGCGTGCGGGAGTGCCCATTCTCGGCACCTCACCGGATGCCATAGACCGTGCTGAAGATCGTGAACGTTTTCAAGCTCTTATTGAAAAGTTAAATTTAATACAGCCCCCCAACGGCACAGCCAAAAATTTGAAGGAAGCCCTGCTTGTGGCTGAAAATATTGAGTATCCTGTGGTGGTTCGCCCCTCTTATGTGCTTGGCGGCAGAGCCATGGCTGTGGTCTATGACAGCGAAGAACTTAAAGAATACTTTAAATATCATGTACCTGACGATTTGGAACATCCCATCCTTATAGATAAGTTCCTCAATCATGCCATTGAAGTGGACGTGGACGTACTCTCCGACGGAAAAGAAGTCTATGTAGCCGGCATTATGGAACATATCGAAGAAGCCGGCATCCATTCCGGCGACTCGGCCTGTGTGTTACCGTCATTTTCCTTATCCTACGATCATGTGGCCAATATTGCCTTACAAGCCGAAGCCTTGGCGCATGAATTGCGTGTGGTGGGACTCATGAATATACAATTTGCCATTAAGGACGACACCATTTACATTCTTGAGGTTAATCCTCGTGCCTCACGCACGGCTCCCTTTGTGGCAAAGGCCACCGGCGTTCCCCTGCCATATTTGGCAACGCAAGTTATGCTAGGTAAAAGTCTTGAAGAACTAGACCCTTGGAGTATGCGTAAGGGTGGATTTTACTGTGTCAAGGAAGCGGTCTTCCCCTTCAACCGTTTTCCGGGAGTGGACGTGGTGCTTGGGCCTGAAATGCGTTCAACCGGTGAAGTCATGGGCATGGGAGCGACATTTGAAGAAGCCTTTTTGAAGAGCCAGTTGGCAGCCGGACAGCGACTACCACAAAGCGGCAAGATTTTTCTTTCGGTCAACGACCGTGACAAGCCCCTTCTAGCGCAAGTGGCTAAGAAATTTGCCGGCCTTGGCTTTGAACTGCTGGCTACTTCCGGCACGGCAAAGCTGTTGCAAGATGCAGGTTTGAAAGTGGATACGGTGCGCAAAGTTTATGAAGGGCGTCCCAATATTGTGGATTTACTCAAAAATAATGAAGTTGCCCTTGTGGTAAACAGTGCCTCCGGAAAGCTGACGGCGCAAGACTCCAAAGCCATTCGCCAAGCAGCCCTTATATATGGTATCCCCTACTGCACAACTCTTGCAGGCGCACGAGCCACCGCAAGAGCCATTGGCGCACATCGCAATGATATCCATGTGGAAAGTTTACAAGAATATTATGCACGTGAGCATATACAATAAACAAAAGAGAGTTTCATGAAAGCTACCCTTGTTTTAGAAGATGGTTTTTCCCTTGTGGGTGCTTCCTTCACCGGCAATATAGATGGCGGTGGTGAAGTTATTTTTAACACCAGCATGACCGGCTATCAGGAATTGCTCACCGACCCTTCCTATTGCGGGCAAATGGTGTGTATGACCTACCCGCTTATCGGAAATTATGGTATTAATGCCGATGATATGGAATCACACAAGGTGCAAGTGTCTGCCTTGCTGGTGAAAGAAGCCTGTAAAAAACCTTCCAATTGGCGTTCCGTCATGACATTGGCGGATTTTTTGCAACAGCACCACATCCCGGGAGTGGAAGGTCTTGATACTCGTGCGCTCACTCGGCACATTCGTATTCATGGAGCCATGCGTGGTGTCATCTCCACATCTTGTCACGACGTGGCGGAACTTGTGGCACGGGCAAAGGCACTGCCAAGCATGGCCGGACAAGATCTTGTGCAAATGGTGGCGCCAAAGTCCCCCTATGTGTGGGCAGGCAATGGCACTAAGGATGTGCAGCTCAATGCCGACGGTTCCCATACATGGAATGGAAACGGTATCCGCCTCCTTGTCTATGATTATGGTATTAAATGGAATATCTTGCGTTTACTCAACCGGCAAAACTTTGATGTCTTAGTCGTTCCGCCAAAATTCAGCGTGGAAGCGGTGAAAGCAAGCGGTGCGCAGGCGGTGTTTTTGTCCAACGGCCCCGGAGATCCGTCGGTGCTTAAAGAAGAAATCGGCATTGTGCGAGAGCTGATTAAAAGCTATCCGGTCACCGGTATTTGCCTTGGACATCAGTTGCTTGGACACGCTCTTGGCGGCAGTACCGTTAAGCTTAAACATGGACATCATGGCTGTAATCATCCCGTGAAAAACCTTGAGACGGAACGCATTGAAATATCATCGCAAAATCACGGTTTTTGCGTGAATTTGGACAATGTGCCCGATGTAGCCATAACGCATATTAACTTAAATGACCAAACCCTTGAGGGCTTTAAGCATACTCGCTTGCCGATTTTCTCCGTGCAGCACCATCCGGAAGTAGCTCCCGGCCCCCTCGACAGTCAGCATTTATTTGAATACTTCCACCAAATGATTGGGGAACATCTGCAAAAATAGAGGTAAAAATGTCCATATATGTTTCCGGCTCCGTTGCCTTTGACCGCATTATGACCTTTCAAGGAAAGTTCACCGACAGCATCATCCATGATAAGGTGCACAAAATGAGCATCAGTTTCATGGTGGATCGCATGGAAGAAAAGTTTGGTGGCTGCGCCGGCAATATTGCCTATGGTCTGGCTTTATTGCAAGAGGCACCGGATACGCTCTTACTCTCGTGCGTTGGAAGAGATTTCGCTGCCTATGCAGAACATCTGAAATCACTGCATTTATCCCTTGACGGCATTACAGAAGACGATGAGCTCTTCACCGCTCTTTGCTATATTACTACCGACCTTGAAAACAATCAAATTACCGGATTTTATCCCGGCGCCATGACCTTGCCTTCCCGTTATGGTTTTTCAAAATTAAACAGCGAAAAAGACATAAGCATAATATCACCGGGAAATCTCAACGATATGCGTGCCTTACCGGAATATTTCAAGAATAATAATATACGCTATATTTACGATCCCGGTCAGCAACTGCCGGTGCTTACGGCTGACGATTTGCTCAGTGGCATTGACGGAGCTTTTGTGCTCGTCACCAATGATTATGAGCTGGATATGCTGTGCAAAAAAACCGGCAAGAGTGAGGCCGAAATACAGGCCATGTGCACTTGGTGCATCACCACCCTTGGCGAAAAAGGCGCGCACATTGTGGGTGACAATACAAGTTATGATATTGCCGCCGTGCCGGTTACGACCATTGCCGATCCCACCGGCGCAGGCGATGCGCATCGTAGCGGACTTATAAAGGGCTTATACAATGGCTACCAAATTCTGGAAGCCGCCCAAATTGCCGCCACCAGCGCCAGCTTTGCCATTGAACATTACGGAACACAAGTACACAGCTTTACGCCAAGCGAATTTATGCAACGCTATGAAGGGACATACGGAAAACTCAGTAAGGCTTTGTTTTAAGGAAGCACTGATTAATTATTTTTTTAAGGGGGAAGGGGAACTTTTCCGACTGCTTCGAACTTTGGCAAAAAGCTTCCGCGTTGCTCTCGATTTGCGTAAAGCTCGCTAACGCCTTCGACGCCCGTTGGGGTGCCCTTCCCCCCTCAAACTCCCCCCACTCCCTCAAAAGGCTTTAATTATTACATTTTTTAACAAATTAAAAAGTGTAATTCTTTGGGAATGAAATAAAAATTTGCTCTCATGGCTTTTGCCTACTATATTAAAACACTTTATAAAAGGATTTTTCGTAAGAAAAATTCGCATGAAAGTTTTTTGGAAAGGGGGTTTGGGGGAAGAACCTTTTGTTCTCAAAAGGTTTTCCCCAGAAAAAGGAAAAATACTCTATGCGTCAAATCCAATGTGAACTCATAAGTTGTGCGGTGGCGAAACTGGCCATTCAGTCTTGCTGTCATTTGCCGCGCGATGTATATGCGGCTTTTCAAAATGCCAAGGAAAATGAACCTTCTGCGGTGGGCAAAAATATTTTGGATCAGCTTATAGCCAATGCCGATATAGCCGCAAGCGAAAATATTCCCATTTGCCAAGATACCGGACTTGCCGTGGTTTTTGTGGATGTTGGTCAAGATGTGCATATTGTGGGCGGTGACTTTGAAGCGGCAATACACGAAGGGATACGTCGTGGCTATGTGGAAGGATTTTTACGCAAATCCTGTGTGGCTGAACCGCTTTTTGAGCGTGCTAACACCAAGGACAACACTCCAGGCATCATACACACACGCATCGTCCCCGGCGATAGTATACGCATTCGCTTTGCGCCCAAGGGTGCCGGCTCTGAAAATAAAAGCGTGCTGAAAATGCTCGTACCTGCCGACGGCATTGAAGGCGTAAAGAAAGTGGTGTTGGATGCCGTTAAGCTTGCCGGTCCCAACTCTTGTCCGCCCATGGTGGTGGGTGTTGGCATTGGCGGAAATTTAGAAATGGCCGCCATTTGTGCCAAACGTGCCGCCGCCCGTGATATTGAAACACAAAATGCTGACCCACGCTACGCCGCCTTGGAGCAAGAATTATGGGAAATGGCCAATAAAACAGGGATTGGCCCACAAGGACTTGGAGGGAGGACAACGGTTTTGCGTGTGCATGTAGAATGGTACCCAACGCATATTGCCTCACTTCCCGTGGCTGTCAATATAAATTGCAATGCGGCTCGCCATGCCGAGACTATAGTCTAAGAGGTGCATATGTCAGCAGAAATAAAAAAAATTACCGCTCCGTTCAGCGCAGAAACAGCCCGTTCGTTGCGTGCCGGTGACAATGTACTCATTTCGGGCGTTATAATCGCCGCACGGGATGCCGCACATAAAAAATTGATGGAAACGCTGCAATCAGGGCAAGAACTCCCCGTGAATTTGCAAAATCAAGTCATTTATTATGTGGGACCGTCTCCGGCAAAACCCGGTGAAGCCATAGGAGCGGCAGGCCCCACTACCTCCGGGCGTATGGACGCCTATACGCCGACGATTTTGGAACAAGGGGTGAAGGGCATGATAGGGAAGGGGTACCGCAAGCCGGAAGTGGTGGAAAGCATGAAAAAACATGAAGTTCCCTATCTGGCAGCTGTGGGCGGTGCCGGTGCGCTCATTGCTAAAAGTATCAAAAAATATACGGTGCTTGCCTATGAAGAGCTTGGGCCGGAAGCGGTGGCTGCCATGGAAGTGGTGGATTTTCCTGCCATTGTGGTTATTGATTGCCTAGGCAACGATTTTTATGAACAGGGACAATTGCCCTACAGACAGATATAGCAATCCGCTGAAAAAGAGGATGAAATATGCGACTACAATTTTCTCACTCCAAGGAAAACGATGCTCAAAAAATTATTTTCCGCCTAGAGGTAACGCTCTTAAGCGGTCCCATTACCAATGCATTTATGCGTGAAAATCCGGAACCTCCCTCACGAACCATAGAAATTCTAGGCTCACAAAGCTTAATCGACTTACATGAAATCATCTTTAAGGCTTTTGACCGAGAAGATCAACATATGTTTGAATTTCAAGTAGGCGGCAAAAAACCCATGGACAAAAAAGCCACAAGCTACGGTATGAAAATGGGTGACGATTTTTTTGAAGACATGAACTCCTACGATGCTGGCGAAACGCCCATGGCTTCCTTAAATTTATCCCCCGGAAATACTTTTTTTTATTGGTTCGATTTTGGCGACGACTGGTGGCATGTGCTAAAGGTTTTGGATATTACACCTTTAACGGAAAGCAAAAAAAAGTTTCCTTGTGTAGTTGCAAGTTTTGGCGCAAGCCCCCCGCAATATCCTGATTTTGAAGACTTTGATGATGATGACAACCTGCTCAACCTCGATGAAGTCAAACAAAATCCACGCTTTCAAGAAATCAGCTCACTTTTGGAAGCATTTACTAAAGAGCATTTAAACCAAGAATATTTTGAAATAGCACAAGATATGCTGCTGGAGCTTTTTGGCAGCGACCTTGAGCTTAGCCGCAGTAAACCTGAGTCGTGGGCTGCCGGCGTTATGCACGCTGTGGGCTGGGTAAATTTTTTGGGCGATCCCTCAAGTACACTGCATATGCCGTTGAAAAGCATTGCTAAACATTTTGGCGTCTCTGCCGGTACAATGGAAGCTAAGAGTCGAAATATTCGAGACGAACTTGAGTTGGTACCTTTAGATCCGGTCTTCTGTACGGAAGAAAATCAAGAGGAAAATCCTATGCACGAACTTGAATCTCTAGAAACAATTCTCCATTGTATACGTGACTTATCGGAAGATAAACAAACGCAGGCCACGCAAGCCAAGCTGCTTTCTCTGTTAAGACAGAGTAAAAAATCATAGGAATATGCAAAAATTACTTATTCGCATAAAAAAACTCCCCTTCATCCCAATGATAAAGGGGAGCAAAAACAGAGAGTTTTGTATGCAATATAAAAATGCCTCTTTGAAAGTATACCTCATTTCTGCCGGTGTCAAGAGAAAAATTTTATAGGTGATTTTCAGTTCACGGCATTCTAATTTTGTAAAAATTTTCTTGGGGGAGGGAACTTTTTGGCGCAAGCAAAAGTTCCCCCCACAAAAAATATCGCAAATTAGAATGCCGTGTTTCGGTTTCACATCCTTCCTTATATTTTTCCACGGAATTCTTGCCAGGAAAGAAAAAGTCCAAGGCCAAAGCCTGTGCATGACAAAATACTATAAAGTCCTGTCCAAAAATTTACATGGATTATGCTTGCAACAAGAGTTGTCAATGCGTAAAAAAAAGATAATATTTCTAAACATAATAACCTATTGGAAAGTTTTGGTGCTATAGTCTTCATTGAACCTTTCGCCGTTGGATTAAATGCGCCTTGTCCTTTAATAAGTACATAGATAAGTGCATGGAGATAATAGAGCGAAAGGAGGAAGAACATGGCAGTAAAACTCAATGTGTATAGTATAATATTTTTTTTGCAAGTTATGACCACCGCACGTCCTATACAGCTGGATGCGGCAAAACTTATACAAATAAACAAAATTGTAGAACAAAGATGAAAAATTACATCTACATTTTCTGTCATAAGTGCTATTGGAAGTGCGAAAATAAAAATCACATACCATGAAGCCAGCAAACCGGAGGCACAAAGTAATATCAAAGCTTGAAAGCGTACCCAAAATGATTTGCCATTTATATTAAGCATTTTACGAGCATGGAGGAAGGAATTTTGAATGTGCCCACGCCCCCATCGTTCTCTTTGAACCCTAAAAACAGATATGCTTTCTGGAAATTCCGCCAGTGAAGACACATGAGCAACAAAAGCATATTGCCAATTTTTTGCATGGGCACGCATACACATATCCATATCTTCGCTCATGGTAGTACATTTCACGCCGCCAATGTCTTCAATGCAGCTTCGCCGCCAAACACAAGAACTTCCTGTCAGTGAAGCAAAATGTTTTTTCTCCGCCTGCCCCTTGGTAACATTTTCTTTATGGCGTGCCAACATATATTGAAAACGTGTTAAGAAAGAGCGGTCTTTATTACTATAATCCATACTTGTTTGGATAAAACCCATACGTTTTTCATTAAAATATGGTACAGTTTCCAATAAAAAGTCTTGTGCAGGGGTATTGTCGGCATCGAAAATGCAAATGAGTTTTCCTGAAGAAATTGTCAACCCAAAGGCCAAGTTTCCTGCTTTGCCGCCTCGTTTACTTCTTCTTTTGGCATAATGAATGGGTATTCCTGTATTTGCATAATAATGTACCAAATCTTGCGCCAGAAGAATATTCCCCTTAGGAGAATCATCAAGCACCCATATATCCAACTTATCATGCGGGTAATGCAAAGCACATACAGAAGCTATGAGCTTTTCCAAAACAGCTTCTTCATTATAAATGGGCAAAAAAATACTTACGGTGGAAAGCGTGGGGGCATCATGTGATGCCGCCGGCAGATGCCCTCGCACCAACGCTTTTTTTTGAGAACTAACATATCGATATTCAAATAAAAGACATATTCCATAGAAGGCTATGAGCAGAGCAAATATTATTTGTGCAAAAATAAGCATTACTAGCCACCACCAAGTCGTACTGTGTTGACAATCTGCTCCAGACGCTTTCGCCAGGTATGGTTTTGCAAAACATACTGTGCCCCACTCTCTGCTCTCTCCTTATCTTCTCGGGTCGGACCATATTTTAAGCGAGCCAAAAGTTCTCGCATATGCTCTTCGTTTTTTATGCAATGACAATATGCCGAAAAATTATTTTCCACTGCCGGGCTGGCGTTGGTTACTAAAATACCACCACAGGCCAAAATTTCAAGAAATCGACGTGAAAGCATGGTTTCGGAATTTGTTACCGAATTAATATTGAGAGAAATCCCATAGTATTTATACATATCTTGTGTTTGCGAGTAAGGAACGGGATGGTGTATCTCAACTGCCGCATGTTTTGGATAGCGAAAATGCGTTAATCGGAAGGGGTGGTTTTTATGCCTGTCATACACATGCAATTTCACCTGTTCCCTTGAGCAAGCATTGAATATCATATTGAAAATCTGTTGTCTTTCCGGTAGCATCCTCCTGTAATACGAACCTAAAAAACAAGGTTCAAAGGCTTTAAAATGAAAGCCGGTGAAAGAATGAAAAAGCGGCTGATATGCCATGGCAAGAAGATGCACTTGGGTGCTGTTTTGTACCGCAGCTTGATAATGAGGGATAAAATTACTGTCTGCAGTAAAAACATAGTCCACTTGTTTGGCAACGTGCACAAAAGCATTAAAAAAAGGGAAATCGTCTTTATTCCAAAAAAGTGTCGGAATATTTAAGCTTTTTGCAAGATTAAGAAGATTTTCCAATGCTTGAGGCTTTTTTTGCTGTAACCACCTTGCTTGCTTGGCAATGTGATAGAGCCAAGCATTATGCACACCATAAAAGGCAGACTCCACAAAAACTAAATGCGGCCGCCACCTTCTAAGAATTTCATCATAATTATAAGGAGTCAGCTGTCGAATCCGGCACTCTTTGGCCAAGGAAAGCGTCGTCATGCCATCGGTAATTAACGCTATTTTTAATTGACCGAGCTCGCCTTCACCAGCTTTATCTTCTTCAACGGGCAAGGCTACAGAGCTATGACTACTTATGGCGCGAATCAGCGAAGCTATCATCTATTCCCCTCAAACGCTCCCCATCTCCTCAAAACTCTTTAATTATTATAATTATCTAAAGCCGAAACAAAAATTTGCATTTTTATACTCATTTAATTGATTAATGCATATAATTTTTTGTGGCTATTGCCTTTAGTCAGCAAAAAGACACTGCGTAAGCAAAAATGTCATTGCGAGGAGCCTGCGACGAAGCAATCCATACTGATTTCATTCTAGATTGTCTTGCTACGCCCGCAATAACTTTGAATTAAAAGAAAAATCTAAGCCAAAGCCTAAGTTAAGGCAATAGCCACATAATTTTTTATTTAATCAATATTTTCTATAAGTCTCTCACCTGTATACTCGTCCCCCCACTCCGCACACGATTTTGCTGCGGCGCAACCATGGGCTTTACATCTTGGTTTACATTTGAAGGCTTAGTATTTACTGTCGGCGTTACACTGTTTGCAGGCTTCACACTTTCAGGCGTAGCTGCGTCCTTGGCAGGCGTAACTGCGTCATTAGCAGGTGAAACTGCGTCATTTGTGGGTGCAATTGCGTTATTTGTGGGTGAAACTGCGTCACTGGCAGGAAGTTTAGATTCAACTTTCGCCTTAGCAAGGCGCACTTTTTTAATCGCTTCCGCTTGTTCCTCGGCTCGCTTTTTAGCAATTTCTCGCTCTTGTTTAGCAAGGATGGCTGTATTGTTAAAATCTAAAGATACTGAAGGCTTAACAACAATCATGGGGGCAGGTTCCAAAAGTTTTGGGAGCTGTTTTTCGATGGCAAGCCGAAGTTTCTCGGCATTACTTTCAAAGTAAGGATGTACCTTTCCCGATTGTGCATTGTAAGATGATTTACTGCTGCCGGCGTAATTTATAGTAAATTGTACTTCAGAAAAGTCTACTTCAAGCACAAGCGACTCACGGCCACGCATTTTATAAATAACATGAACCAATCCCGGTGCACGATCTACAGCTCTCCATCCCAAGCTATGACTGGCAGCAACGACGGCTGAGCGAACCTCTGTACGTGTCGGCACATAGCCAGGAATTTGTATACCAATCGGTTCGTTGGGCTTAATTTCAATTTTCTTACCATTGCAACCTATACAAATAAGAAGCAAAAGAGTGCAATTTAACAATAAAAGCCTCTTCATATTTTCTCCTTTAACCATCTTTTCAAGCTCTCATAAACGATTAACGTATACAAAGCAAGTCTTTTTTTGCACAAGGCATCTTCTTCACTATGCGGAAAATCCAAAAAAAGAAAGCCATAACCTTAGGATGTGGAAGGTTATGGCTTTATGCATGACTGCGCTGTCTATCTATATCCAACGCTTTCTTGATGCGGCGCGAGAGGAGTCTCTCGCCTTGGAGGATAGGGAATGCACTCCCCTTTTTCTCTAAGCGAGGAAGAAAGGACTTCCTTCCTCGGCAGGCGTGCCTAGATACACGATTTCTCAGCTTCCACATCCAATTCTCGCCATCCTCATCAGCAAAAATTGCTAATCGAAAGTGTGGAAGTTTCTTAAAATAATAATAGCCACAAGCTCCATTCATTTCTAGGCGTAAAGACCATGCAGCGGCTATCAATCGTTTGCACTCTCCTACTACAAAAAGCGTGCCTAATTTTGTTTTTCGAGAAAAAATATAATGCGTCTAAATAACAATACATTCTGGAAATCATTACAAAAAAGTTGGTATGCTAACCATTGTATATTCAGAAATAAATGACAAATTTTCGGAAAAGCATGACAAACTGAAAAACATGATTATAGTATTTACAAGTAAGCTGTTTCGGATATATTAATAAAGCAACGCTGATCTATAACAACTTGAAGTAAAACAAGAAGGTTGAAATATGCCAACAATACTGCTCATAGATTCAGAAAACGATTTCCAAGAAATGGTAGCAAAAGTAGCCGACCGCCTTGAAGTTAAAGCACTTTTTGCCAACAGCCTTGCTGAAGGTTTAGCATACGAAACGCATGATATTGACGTAATTTTATTGGAAAAAATACTTCCGGACGGCGAAGGCATTGCACACATGCAACAATTTTTAACTTGGCCGCAAAAGCCGCACGTATTACTCATTACGCAGATGGGGAGTAAGGATATTGCCGAAAGAGCTCTGCGAGCCGGCGCATGGGAGTTTTTATGTAAACCACTGCAATCACAAGAACTTATCAAGACATTGCAGCAGGCACTTGCACACAGAAAGGGCAGGTCACAGCAAAACATTGTTCAGCGTGTCCAACAGCATAAAATTTTAGGTAAAAGCCCGGCATTACAAGAAACTTTACAGCTCTTACATGAGGCCGCACTTTCGGAAGCCAACGTGCTCATTTATGGTGAAACGGGGGTTGGCAAAGAACTCTTCGCCAACGCCTTACACGAAAGCTCCATGCGCAGCTCGCAACCCTTTGTCACGGTCGACTGCGCCTCGTTAACTGAAAATCTTATTGAAAGTCAACTCTTTGGACATACAAGAGGAGCATTTACCGGCGCAGAAAAAGCAAAGGATGGGCTGATACTTGCGGCACATACCGGCACGCTCTTTCTTGATGAAGTGGGAGAATTGCCGCTTTCTATGCAAAAAGTCTTTCTACGTGCTCTGGAGCTTAGGCGTTTTCGCCCTGTGGGTATGGTGGAAGAGGTGCACAGCGATTTTCGCCTCATTGGCGCAACCAACAAAGACTTATCGCAACTTGTTAAGGAAAAACAGTTTCGAGATGATTTACTCTATAGATTAAAAGGCATTACCTTACGCATCCCCCCACTGCGAGAGCGACACCACGATATTATTATCCTTGCCGAACACAGCATAAAAAATTTCTGTACGCTTCACTCCCTACCCATAAAAAAAATCAGCCCTTCCTGCATAGACACACTGTTAAGCTATACTTGGCCGGGAAACGTTCGTGAGCTTATAAGTAATGTGGAGCGTGCTTGCATCATTGCTAAGGATGAAAATGAGTTATACCCCGTACATTTTCCCACAGACATGCGTGTTGCCACCCTGCGAGACAGAATTGAAGATGATTTACGCAGCCTAAAGCCCATTGTCGAAGGTGCATTCTTCCTTTCCACCAAGGAAGGGATGCCCACGCTAAAGCAATGGAAAAAACATGCCGAACATACATATGTAACAAGGCTTTTGGAGCAAAATAAAGGAGATATCCGCCTGTGCGCCCAAAAGGCCGGAGTCTCGCGGGGGCATTTCTATGAATTACTCAAAAAGCATAATGTTTCGTAAACATACAGCAAAGGGCTTTGCCATCGTACTTTTACAGCACGCTACTTCTCCTCGTCTTCAACGTGCCGGACGCTGTCATGAGCTGCTGTATCATCCTCATTTATATTGATATTCACCACGTTGGTTTCATTATTTACCACCACCACTTGCGCAGTTTCATCATAAAGAACCTCTTCGTTACTCAGCGTTCTGTCACCTTCAAAATTATACTCTTTTATAAAAATATTCCAACATGTTATAAAAAGCACAGCCAGCATCGGACCTATAATAAAACCATTCATCCCAAAAAGTGCAAAACCACCAAGCGTTGAAAGCAAAACGAGATAGTCAGGCAAACGTGTGTCCTTACCCACCAATATGGGGCGCAAAATATTGTCCACAAGTCCAATGACGCCAACGCCAAAAGCCGTTAAAATAATACCCGATTGCACCTCACCCGTTGCAAAAAAATAAATGGCAACCGGCACCCACACAAGCCCTGCCCCAATAAGTGGCACCAAGGAAAGCAAGGTCATAACGCCCCCCCATAAAATGGGCGCCTGCACATCAAGGTACCAAAAAATCAGCCCGCCAAGGCAACCTTGCACCACAGCAACCACAAGACTGCCGTTGACAGTTGCCTTGGTTACCTCGGAAATCTTCTGAAATAAAAGCGCTTCACGACGGTCGCCAAGGGGTAAGGCCTTATGCAATAAAGTGATGATTTTTTCTTTGTCACGCAAAGTAAAAAAGGAAATATAGAGCAATAAGCCAACTTCAGCTACAATATTAAGAGTTTGCGCTCCAATGGACACTGCTTTTTGCCCCACAAATTTTGAGAGAAAAATAAAGCCTTCAGCAAGCTTTTCTTGTATACCTTGCGGATTAAGTTCAAATCTGGTCATATATTCTTGGATAATGGGAAATGAGGTCTTCACACGCTCAAAATAGGCGTTGATATCCACCTTACCGCTGGTAAGACCTTGATAGAGAGCCAAACCCTGATTGAGAAATTCACTGGCCATAAACAAAAACGGCAGTACTACTATCACAATCGTCACAAAAAGAGTCATTAATGCCGAAAGGTTAGGACTGTTGGTGAGTTTTACAAAATAATCCTGAAGCTTTGAAAATAAAATGGCAATGGCAACCGACCAAAAAATAATCCCAAAAAATGGCAACATGAGCATGATAAAGCCAACACTCACAATAATCAGTAACCAAATAAAAGACTTATATTCCAGATTTGAATGCATATTGCCTCCGCTTTAACAAGCAGTTAAAAGTCAAGCCGTTAAAAATGAACCTTAACTTCCGTACCACAAAAGCCACTGCTTGTATAGGGCAGCACAAGCAGCGAAAATTTTCCCATAATCCTTAGCACAAAATTAAGGGAAACACTGATTAATTATTTTTTTGAGGGGGGAAGGGGAACTTTTGCCA
>CAYJHK010000016.1:0-19479 GCA_964369515.1 uncultured Desulfovibrionaceae bacterium | reverse complement strand
TCTAAATTGGATTATTAAATAACCCACAAGAATCAAGCCCGGCAGGACTGATACTTCATACCGGGCTTGATTCTTGTAATAATATCCCTGGGTTACAAAATTAAGACCTCTGCACAATTATTTTTTTATATAGCTTTATGTGCAAAATATGATTTTGTCTCTGCACAAAAAAAATGAGTGTACAGAGATAAAGTCACGAAAATCAATCACTTAACAGCTAAGCAAAGCTCCGCCTATTCTTGATTTTCGGTCGCATTGACTAACGTCAACGCTCCAAAAACCTTGCGTAATGAATTGTGCAGAGGTCTTAAATTGGGTTACAAGAAAGTGAGTATCTGAATGCATACGGATGCCCTCAAATGCACTCTAACTCCTTGAAATACTATGGTGGTAGCAGCATACATCCAGTACTTTTTGAACGCACTGTTCGCTTACAATAAACATGTCTTCATATAACGACAAAAGAGGATGAATTATGAGTAAAAAAATGAAAGTATTTGCTTTAGTATTTTTTTTCATCTGCTCTAACCTTGGCAACATATGTTTCTCTGAAGATGCGCACACTGCACAAGACACTTCCAAGAAATATTTCTACGCAACCGCCACAGGCTATGGCATAAAAATGCGCAATGGTCCCGGAACTAGTTATACAGAAAACGCATTAAAATTACATAAAAATGCTTATGTAAATGCCCCCCGTAAAATTCTTTACGATGATTATTTATTTGGCCTTATAGTTGATAACACCGTGGTAAAAGGCGATGCTGCGTGTAGTGCTTGGCAAAAAATTGTGGCTGTACATACCTCTTGGGATTCTTCGGAAATAATAAAGCCTCTCTGCGAGACCGAAAACGGAACAAATAACTTTAAATGCTCCGAAACAGCCTATATTTGTAAAGATTTTATAAAAACAACCCCCATTGATTACAATTTAAAAAATATAAACGTTTTATTAGATAGCTTTAAGAAAATTAATACGGGTCGTTAAACAAATCGACTTTCACTGCAACAAACATAAAAATGAGGCCTCTGTACAACTCATTGTGTAGAGGTCTCAAAGTAAAAAAGCTTTGGACACGCCGTTAAAGGATAAAGCCTATCTTTAACGAGCAGTTACACCATTAAAACATACCATCGATTTTGAAAATAATATTCTTGTGCTTTTCCGGCATAACTGTTACTTTAAAAAAAATTACAAATAATAAATTTATAAAACCACGCTAAACCTTCACAAAAATATTTGTTTGATATTTTGTGAAGCTTTTGTGCTTTATTTTTCCGCATCTTACATAAAACTATCGATAGAAACAGGAGTGGCATAATTATGCAATTTGTTTTTAATAGGGCTGACTGCCAAAATCTTCGTAAATCATTACGCAAGGAATGGCTGGAAACAAATAGCTTGGGCGGTTATGCCTCAAGTTCTTTGGTGTGTTGTAATACACGAAAATACCATGGAATGCTGGCCGTAGAGCTTAAAAATCCTCCCGGAAGATTTGTTTTGCTTTCTACCCTAGAAGAATCTTTGCTGGTGGGCGATAAAGAGGCTTGGTTTTCTTGTCGCAAGCATCCTGAGATATATTTCCCCCGTGGACATGAATATCTACACGAGGTAAGTCTTGATCCTTGCCCTACGTTCATCTATCGCTATGGTGATGTTTATTTCAAACGTGAAATAATGATGCTTGATAAGCACAATATTACGCTTGTTCGCTATTCCCTCACCTGCGGCGAAAGTGACGATGCCTGCTCCACCATGCCGGGGCGTGCCCGTTTACGCATAAAACCCTTACTGGCCTATCGTAATATGCACCGTTTAGCCATGTCAAATATTGACTTACAAGTAAAAACATGGCCTGCAAAGGACGGTTTTTCTGTACGCCCTTACAATTCACTGCCTCCATTTTTCATGCAAACAACCGGTAAATTTGCATTCCATCCATCTCCTGACTGGTGCAGAAATGTTGAATATATGGTTGAAGCCGAGCGAGGTTTTCCAAATTACGAAGATCTTTTCCAGCCGGGCGTTATGGATATTGAGTTCGGGCTTGGGCAAACGGTTATCATTTCGTCGGCCACGGAAGATGTGCTTGAAACCCTTGGCCCATTGAATAAGCTTTGGGATGCGGAAATAAAACGCCGCAAACCCAAAAAATCCAAGGTTTCTGCTTTGGAAAGTCACTTACAACGTGAAGGTAAACGTTTTATCGTCACCGACCCCTTGGAGGGTACGGCAATCATTGCAGGCTATCATTGGTTTGGAGCTTGGGGACGTGACACTTGCATTGCTCTTTCCGGCCTCACTTTTGCCTCAGACCGCCCCAAAAAAGGGCTTGCTATACTGAACCGCTTAGCCCAAGAAGCTAGTGAAGGGCGCATCCCCAATATGTTTTCTTCTGACGGCAATCATGCCTATAACTGCATTGATGCCTCGCTCTGGTACGCATGGGCAGCGCAAACAGCTTTTGACAGTTTGGAAGAAGGCCCAAAGCAATTACGCAAAGACTGCTGGAATTTCATTAAATCTGTCATCGAAAAGTATGCTTCCAATGCCGTTGAACATGTCTATTGCGATGAAGAAGGCTTTTTACACGTCGGTTCTGAAAAAACGCAGCTTACATGGATGGATGCCAATGTAAACGGAACAGCGGTCACCCCAAGACATGGATGCCCCGTTGAAATCAATGCGCTGTGGTATAATTTACTGGCTTTTGCGCAACAAGCAGCCAAAAAATACGGCGAAAAATACCCCCACGCCCTGTGTCATCAGCGTTCGCTCGATGCCATGCGTAAGGAATTTATTCAAAGATTTTGGGTTGAAAACGTGCGTGGCAATTATCTTGCCGACAGCTGGCGACCCGAGGAAACGGATCTGAGTTTGCGCCCCAATCAGCTATTTGCCGTGGGACTGCCCTTTGCCATACTTGAAGAAGAGTATTGGGGAGATGTGGTGGATACCTGCCGCAACGCACTCTTAACCCCTTATGGCTTGCGCACCCTTGCCCCCAACGATCTTCGCTATGCCGCACAGTGCGAAGGAGGCCCCCAAGAGCGTGACAGTGCTTATCACCAAGGTACTGTTTGGCCTTGGTTACTCGGTATTTATGGAGATGCGCTGCTGCGTGCTGCATGGGATACTGAAAACGCCGTACAAGAATTACTTGAACATTTAACACCGCTTTTGAGCACACATCTTTTAGATGCCGGCATTGGCTCCATTTCGGAGATATTCAATGCCGATCCACCGCACGCAGCGGGCGGCTGTATTGCACAGGCTTGGAGCGTTGCCGAACTCATCCGCCTCCTAAAAAAATTGCGCACGGCAGCACCGGAAATTTACAGCCGTTGGCACGATACTCTTATGGCTGAATAAACTTTATATTTTACAACGTTATATACGCAAAATAAGTGCATTAACCATTTTACAGGCTATTATATATTAGAGAGAAAGTATGCGAGTTTTTATGTTGGGGTGGGAATTTCCCCCCTATATGAGCGGAGGACTTGGAACAGCGTGTTATGGCATAACACGAGCCTTGGCTGAAAAAGAAGTGGAAGTAATTTTCGTCCTGCCGCGCATGGGAGAAAAACAATCCGAGTCAACCCACCACAAGGTGACTCTAAAGGAAGCTTCGGGAACTAAAATTCATTGGAATGCATCGTATGATATGCATTCCTCTTACAAGCAGCTGTTTGAGCAAAGATATGAATATCTAACCGAACAATATGAAGAATGTCATGTACCTGATTCAAAAGTAGTTAAGGAAGTGTGGGAAAAATACTTGCGTGTGCATCCCGTAAAATCCATGTTACATGCCTATGCCACCACGCAAAGTTACAATCAAGTGCAAGAAAGCTACGGTAAGGCATCCTATATGTATGATCCGGGCGCTGACCCCATGGCTTTTATGCAATACATGAAGGGTATGGTAAGCGAACAAACGCATACGGAGATTGAGCAAATTATTCATAAGACTTCAACACATAGCCACGAAGGTGACACAACGCTCACCCTGCATGGCGGCTATGGTAAGGGGCTTATGGATGAGGTGTTTCGCTACAGTCAAAGTATGCTTGCTTTTCAAAGCGAAGAGTTTGATGTAATCCACGCTCACGAATGGATGACCTGTCCGGCGGCCATTGTTCTTAAACACTTAACCAAAAAACCGCTTGTGCTGCATATTCATGCCCTCGAAAGCGATCGCAGCGGCAGCAATTTAAATCCTGAAGTGACCACCATTGAAAGAGCCGGCGTTGAAGCAGCTGACATCATTGTGGCGGTCAGTCATTACACCAAGGCACGCATTGTTGAACTTTATGGTGTAAATGCTGACAAAATACGAGTGGTACACAATGCGGTAACTCAAGAGGAATCTCGGGCAAACTTGAACATCCCAACCCATGATGAAAATACAAAGTATGTTTTGTTTATGGGGCGGATTACTTTTCAAAAAGGGCCGGAATATTTTGTGGAAGCTGCAAAACTTGTGCTCTCACGTATGCCCAATGTACGCTTCATCATGGCAGGCAGCGGCGATATGCTTTCACGTATGATTCATATGGTGGCACAAATGCGCATGGGTAATCGTTTCCACTTCACCGGTTTTTTGCGTGGTGAAGATGTAGATCGCATGTATGCCATGAGTGATTTATATGTTATGCCAAGCGTTTCGGAACCCTTTGGCATAGCACCGCTCGAAGCCATGTCCTATGATACGCCTGTGCTCATATCTCGTCAGTCGGGCGTGGCAGAAGTTGTGCAAAACGCATTAAAGGTGGATTTTTGGGACGTGCGTGATATGGCAAACAAGATTTGCGCCGTACTCACCTATCCAAAATTAGCCAATGAAATGATCACGCAATGCCGTGAAGAATTACAGCATATTCGCTGGGAAAATGCGGCCGGCAAACTTATTAATGTTTATGAGCATTGTCTCGAAAAAGCTTAAAATTTGGGAATTTTTTTATGTCAGCAATCTGCTTTTATTTTCAGGTACATCAACCTTATCGTTTACGCCATTATACTGTTTTTGATTTGGGTCAAAATCACTTCTACGAAGACGACAAGGCCAATAGAGAAATATTACTTAAAGTGGCACATAAGTGCTACTTGCCAACCAATAAACTTCTCTTGGATTTAATTAATAAACACAAGGGTAAGTTCAAGGTAAGCTTTTCGCTTTCCGGTGTGGTCATGGAACAATTTGAACAATGGGCGCCGGAAGTATTGCAATCTTTCAAGGACTTAGTGGCTACAGGACATGTAGAACTGCTTGGAGAAACCTATGCACACTCCTTGTCCGTGCTCTATTCAGAAGAAGAATTCAAAGCACAAGTTAAGATCCATTCGGAAATGCTTGAGCGGCATTTTAACGTAAAGCCAACCATTTTCCGCAATACGGAACTGATTTACAGCAATCGCATTGCTAAAATCATTGAAGACTTGGGATATAAAGCTATTTTAGCGGAAGGAGCCGACCATGTGCTTGGCTGGCGTAGCCCCAACGTTGTATATCAACCCACAAGCTGCCTATCGCTCAAGCTGCTTTTGAAAAACTACAGCCTTTCTGATGACATAGCTTTCCGCTTTTCCAACCAAGGCTGGCCGGAATTTCCACTCACTGCCGATAAATTTGCAAATTGGGTACACACTGCCGGCCTTCAAGGTGAAATCATCAACTTATTCATGGATTATGAAACCTTTGGTGAGCATCAATGGGCAGAAACGGGCATATTTGAATTTATGAAGGCTTTACCTGCAAAGATTTTAGCCAATCCCAACTTTAGCTTCATCACGCCATCAGAGGCTGCTCAAAACATTTCACCCATGGCAAGACTTGATATTCAAGAGGAGATCTCATGGGCGGATGCAGAAAGAGACTTAACGGCTTGGCTTGGCAATCAAATGCAACACGATGCCATTGAAGCTTTATACCGCTTGCAAGAGGCAGTACTTGCCCAAAATGACCCTGCGCTCACACAGACATGGCGTAGATTGCAAACCTCCGACCATTTTTATTATATGTGTACAAAATGGTTTTCCGATGGAGATGTACACAAATACTTCAACCCTTACGGCTCACCATACGATGCCTACATCAACTATATGAACGTATTGGCGGATTTTGAGGAAACAATTATCAATAAAAACGACAAGGTGAGTGCTTAAGTTTTTATAGTAATTTCAGGTGAAATTACTACCTTGACTGCGAGAGCAGTCAAGCACTGCGTAGGCATAAGCGCAATTTATTTGCGCTGTTAAGTGCCGAAGCAAGTGTGCCTTTAAAAAGTTGACATTAGTAATGTCAACTTAAAATACTATATCTTAAAGCTTTGTTTAAAACAAATAAAGCAACATGAAAAATGGCGAAGCATAGCTATTGCCAAAACATTTAACGGAAAAAGACATGCCTACTTTTTTTCGGTGGGTTAATATATGTCATTTGCTGTGACTTTTGTATCATACAGTGCATACATGCATATTGCACATATTGTCTTTTTTAACCCCTCGCCACTGCATAAGCGGGCATTTTTGAACGGACTGATTTGTTTATTGAGTTTTTCAACTGGCTGCTATGGTTACAGAAAATAAAGAGCCTTTGCGCAAATTAACTACAACAACAATTGCGCAAAGGCCTCCAAAATAAAACATTAAATATTACGGACTTTATCATCTTGCGGTTTGCTTTTTCACGCATTGCGAAATTGCGTTGTTGCTTTGGTGCGAGACATGTGAACCCCATAACACATTTAAACGTTCGTAATTTTTCAAAATTTTGCTGTTTTAAATTCAGTATAATCGGTTGCGATAGCATTGCGCACCACTATACAAAAATAACACAACAGCAATAAAGCATCACAAATTAAGAGCATTATGGAACACTGTAGAAAGCGTTAAAGGCAGAAAGTGCAGATTGCACCATGCGTGCGCTGCATTCAATACAAATCTTACTCCAACTTGCCTTTGGCATTTGGAATTACATTTTCGAGGTGGAATATGCAGAAACAATTGAGCCAAGCCACGGCTTTTGAAGTGAGCTGGGAAGTTTGCAATAAAGTGGGCGGTATCTATACCGTTGTCAGCAGTAAAGCAATGCAAGCTGTTGAGTTTTTTGAAGACCGCTATTATATGCTTGGGCCTGACCTTGGCAACAACGCTGAGTTTGAAGAAACGGACGAGCCTTGCTGGGATGCCATTCGAGCATCGCTTGCCATGAAAAATTATCAATGCCGCTTTGGACGCTGGAACATCGCCGGCAGACCCAAAGTTATATTGGTAAGTTTTAAAGATCGCTTAAATACCGACCAATTATTATACGAACTTTGGACTCGTTACGGTGTAGACTCCATGACCGGCGGCTATGACTATGTGGAACCGGTTATGTTTAGCACCATCTGCGGTGAAATTATTTCAACGATTTATCAAGAAACCATAGAAAGTGAAGGCCAAAAAGCTGTAGCTTTATTCCATGAATGGATGTGCGGCGCCGGTCTTCTTGCCGTTAAGAGCAGCAGCCCCAATATCGGTACGGTTTTCACCACCCACGCCACCATGCTTGGCAGGGCACTTGCCGGCACCGGACACGATATTTACAATCAAATGCATCAAATTAACCCACGTCGTGAAGCCGCTGCCCATAATATCACCGCCAAGTGCTCCATGGAACGAGTGGCAGCAAGAGAGGCTGACTGCTTTACCACCGTAAGTCAAATTACCGCCATTGAAGCAGCTGTATTCCTTGGTAGGCCGCCTGATGTAGTCACCCTTAACGGGCTTGATATGCGTGTTATTCCCGACTATACCGAAGACAATACAAAGGCTCTTGGCTACCGCAAGCAGCTTATTGATGCCGTGCAAAAACTCTTGCGGCGTGAACTTTCCGAAAACACTCGTTTTATCATGGTTTCCGGACGTTATGAATTCCACAATAAAGGACTTGATGTTTTCTTGGAAGCTCTTGCCGGCATGAACGAAGCCTTGCGTGGTACCAATACCCAAGTTATTGCGCTCTTTTGCGTCATGGGCGGTCACACCGGCGTCAACCCCGATGCCGTGGGCGGCGATAGCAGCCTAAAGCCTCCTCGTGGCGAGCATTGGATTACTTCTCACCATGTCTATGACAGCCCCAATGACCCCATCATTAATAATTGCTTACGCCTTGGACTTACCAACGAACCGGAAAATAATGTACAGGTTATCTTCAACCCTGCGCAACTTAATGGAAAAGACGGTTTTATCAACTTAACATACGAACAAACGCTCTCCGCTTGCGACCTTGGCATGTTCCCTTCATGGTACGAACCGTGGGGATACACACCACAAGAAAGCGCAGCTTGGGCAGTACCCACCGTCACCACCGATCTCTCAGGTTTTGGACTTTGGACACGGCAAATACAGGCGCAAGAAGGCATCACCGGTGGAGTGTATGTAGTACCACGAAAACACAGAACTCGTGCACAGGTTCTCACGGATTTACGAGACGTAACCCTCAAAGCCATTTGCTTGCCCGAAGATAAGTTATTAAAATCTCGCAAAGCGGCTCGCAACCTAACCAATTACTTTAGCTGGCAAAAATTCTTCCCCTACTACCAAGATGCCTACACCCATGCCCTTGAAAAAGTAGCGGAACGCAATGACGAAGTCTTTTTGTTTACCGACCAAGTAAAACGCACCTTTAAGGCCACATCTTCCGTGACGCCGGTTTTGCGCTCGTTTATGTCCATTTCATTTTTACCGGCACGCCTCAAACGTTTGCGTGAGCTTGCAGGAAATCTTTGGTGGTGCTGGCAAGCTGAAGGTTGGGATTTATTTTCCACCATTGACCCACACCTCTGGGAATCTTGCGAACATAATCCCGTGGCACTATTGGCCAATGTATCCAGCGCACGCCTCAATGAGCTGAGCAGCAACGAAGAATATTTACAAAAAATGGATACTGTGCTTGAACATTTTGACAACTATATGGCACAACCAACTAAAGTTATTGATGAAAATTTGAGCAAAGAACATCCCGTCGCCTATTTCTCCACCGAATACGGCATCTGCGAAAGTTTACCAATTTACTCCGGTGGCCTAGGTGTTCTTTCCGGCGACCACCTCAAATCCTCAAGCGATTTGAATATCCCCTTGGTTGCCGTGGGTCTTTTATACAAAAATGGCTATTTCAGACAGCAACTCACTCCCGATGGTGGTCAGCACGCCGTATATACGGAAAACGATTTTTCCACCATGGCTGTGGAACGGGTGCTACGCCACGATAAAACCCCCATGGAAGTATTCATTGAATTGCCCGGCAGAAAGCTTTTTGCGCAAGCATGGGTGGTCAATGTGGGGCGTATCAAGCTCTATCTTCTTGATACAGACATTCCGGCAAATACCGCCGAAGACCGCAAAACCACGGCACGCCTCTATGTGGGCGATCGTGATTGCCGTTTACGTCAAGAAATCTTGCTCGGTATGGGTGGTGTGCGTTTACTCAAACAACTTGGCATTACCCCTTCAGTGTATCATATGAACGAAGGCCACTCTGCCTTCTTGGTGCTCGAGCGCATTCGTGACCTTATGCAGCATGGGCATAGCCTTGCCGTTGCCAGCGAAGCTGTAACCGGTTCATGCGTTTTCACCACCCACACTCCCGTGGATGCCGGCAACGAACGCTTTGCTCCTGAACTTGTGGAGCGGTATTTTGCAGATTATGCCAAGAGCATAGGTCTTTCCATGCAAGATTTCCTCAATATGGGACGCATTGTGGGATCTAACCGTAATGCGTATGAAATGACGGTACTTGCGTTGAATTATTCTCATAAAGCTAATGGTGTAAGCCGCTTGCACGGTGATGTGTCACGCAATATGTGGTCGCTTGGTTGGAAGGGTTATTCACCTTCTGAAGTACCCATAGGTTCTGTCACCAACGGCGTACACGTTGCGTCCTATGTGTCGCCACGTATGCGTGAGCTTTTGGACACGACCCTTGAACCGGGTTGGGCAGACCTACCATGCTCTTCTGAGGTTTGGAACAGAATAAGTCATATTCCCTCACAGAAAATTTGGGATATTAAAAAAGGCGAAAAAGCCAAGCTTTTACACGCCGTGGAAAAAGGGCTGGAAAACATTTTCAAAACCATGGACGTTCCTGCCGATAAGCGAAAAATCATGCGCAATGGTTTAACCAACCCCAACGCCTTGGTCATTGGCTTTGCACGGCGTTTTGCTCCTTACAAACGTGCAAACCTCCTTTTTGCAGAACCGGAACGCTTGGAACGCTTACTCAAAAATGCCGATCGTCCGGTGATTTTCATCTTTGCCGGTAAAGCACACCCTGCCGACCAACACGGCATCGATATTATGCGTGAAATAGTGAAATACACTCTCGACCCACGTTTCATAGGGCATGTATATTTCATGGAAAACTATAGTCTTGCTGTATCTCGCCTGCTCACCCGTGGTTGCGATGTATGGCTGAACACCCCTTGCCGTCCCAACGAGGCCAGCGGAACCAGCGGTATGAAGCCGTCGGTCAATGGCGGACTCAACCTCAGTATTTCAGACGGTTGGTGGTGCGAAGGTTATCACAAGGATAATGGCTGGACAATCGGGCCTGTGGTCACCATGCTGAACGATTTAGATAACCAAGCTGACTATGCCGACGCCGAATCATTGTACACAACCCTCGAAGACTCGGTTATTCCGCTGTATTTTGAGCGTGACGAGCAGGGACTGCCCAACGGCTGGCTCGATTATTCACGCAATGCCATGCGAACTCTCACACCGGAGTTCAGCTCACATCGCATGGTTAATGATTATGTTGAAGGCTACTATATGCCCACAGCAACAAGACAAAAGGTGCTTTTTGAAAAGGATTTGGCCTTAACCAAGCGTCTTGTGGAGTGGAAACATTCCATTGCTCATAAATTCCCGGGGGTAAGCATTGACGAAGTGATTTTTGAGGGCATAGACAGCGATACACTCTATGTTGGTCAAAAAATAGGCATCAGCGTTACCATTAACCCGGGTGAACTGGACGATAATGACTTGCGAGTGGAACTTGTTGTCGGGCGCACCGATGACCATGAGTTTGTGGAAGCACCGAGGGTGGTCGCTTTAGAATATAAAGAGCGTCTGGAAACGGGACGGTTACTCTATGTGGGTAAATTGACCGTAGATGAAAATGGACATCACTCCTATGGGGTACGAGCTGTACCTTACTGCGATGATCTTGTCTCGCCCATTGATACGAGACTTGTGCTCTGGGCATAAATAATCACAGTGAGCAGGGGGGCTTACCTCCCCTGCTCAGTTATTAAGGAAATACCTATAATAAGAGGAAAATACGTATGCTCATATGGTTTATAGTGGGAACTGTTTTAATTTTATTGGAATTGGTGACGCCAACCTTTGTGCTTGTATTTTTTGGACTGGGCGCATGGGGCGCAGCACTCACAGCCTATCTCTTCCCGGGTCTTGCCCAAGAAATAGTTGTTTTTATAGCTGTAACCTGTATAAGCTTATTCTTACTGCGCAATAAACTCCAGAAAGTTTTTACGGGATTTCAAGGTGGTAAACAAAAAAATCCCCTTACGGAAAATTTTGCATACCTTGGTAAGCAGGCAAAGGTAAATAAAAAAATATCGCCGGATCAAGAAGGCGAAGTATTTGTTGGCGGAAGTTTTTGGCGTGCCAAAGCAACTGTGGAAATTCCCGCAGATGACATGGTTATCATTGAAAAGGTGGATGTCGATGACAGCCAATTACTTATTGTAAAACCATTACATTAAAACTTTAGGAGAACGTATGTTAAGTACTTCTACAATCGTCTTGGCCTTGATTGCCATAATTGTCATTGTCACACTGTTTAAAAGTGCAGTGATTGTACCTAACCAAGAAGCCTACATTGTTGAACGACTAGGGAAATTCCACGTTGTGCTCTATGCCGGTTTTCATATCCTCATTCCCTTTTTAGACAGCATTGCCTATAGGCGTTCGCTCAAAGAATTGGTGCTTGATGTGCCGCAGCAAACTTGTATTACAAGGGATAACGTATCGGTCAGCATGGACGGTGTCATATACTTGCAAGTGGTGACTCCGGAAAAATCCGCTTACGGAATTGATAATTTTTTGAGCGGTGCCATTCAGCTTGCACAAACTGCCTTGCGTTCCTCCATCGGTAAGCTCGAACTTGACCGCACCTTTGAAGAAAGAGAAACCATCAATCAAGAAGTGGTTGCCGCATTAAACGAAGCCACCTCCCCATGGGGTATCAAGGTTTTGCGTTATGAAATTCGTGACATAACGCCCCCTGAGAGCGTAATGCAAGCCATGGAAAAACAAATGCGTGCCGAACGAGAAAAAAGAGCCGTCATTGCAGAATCTGAAGGTCAGCGTCAAGCGCAAATAAACAAAGCCGAAGGCGAAAGGGCTGCGCTCATTGCTGAATCTGAAGGTAAGATGCAGGCTTTGAAGAACCAAGCCGAAGGTGAAGCTGCGCTCATCGAAACCGTAGCCAAGGCTACTGCCGAAGGTATTAGAATGGTTGCCAATGAAATGAGTACCGATGGCGGCTTAGCTGCGGCAAACTTGCGAGTGGCTGAATCGTGGATCCAACAATATGGCAACATCGCCAAGGAAGGTACCACCATGATTGTACCACAAAATGTGGCCGATATATCAGGTATCGTAACCAGCCTTGCACAAATTGTGAAAATACCGTCAGCGAGCGGCAATGGTTAATACATTAAGACCTCTGCGCAATTCCCAAAATTGACAAAATACATGGATTGCTTCGCTACGCTCGCAATGACTTTCGTTATAAAATCAAGTCATTGCGAGGAGCGAAGCGACGAAGCAATCCATGCCTTTTTGAATTGTGCAGAGGCCTTACATTGACCACCCCATAGACATCTTGCAGCTTTAACAAAAAAAACAGTCAGAGATTTAAATCTGACTGTTTTTTTATGACCTTTAGCAAATGTTTATTGCTAAGATTTTTCTAAGCTTATAAATACTACTGTCCGCTGCGTTGCCACACTGTATGGAAACCGTGGCTATCGGCAGGCGGTAAACGTAAGAAACTTACTATGGCCTGTTCTATGGCGTTTAACTTACCCTTTAAGAAGGAAGAACTTTGGATTTCCTTAAAAATTGCAGGGTCAACACCATTTACAGAAGCATTGCCTTGTGCTGCAAGCTTTGCAAAGCGAGTGGGTAAAATTCTCACACGCACATTATTTTTAAGGTCAACCCAAAGCGGCGCGACAGAAACTCGCTGTAATTGTAAACCTTGACCTTGTACCGGCTTGATATCCAAGGCTAAAATTACAGTGCGCTCTCGTGGCTGCGTGCGCTGTGAGGATACAAAATTACCAAGCGACCAAGCAACTACTTGTGATTTTCCGTTTTTCTGTAAAATTTCTATGGGCTGCAAAATATGCGGGTGATGGCCGATGACGGCATCCACGCCGGCGGCAAAACATTCTTCCGCCAATTTCTTTTGATGAACGTTGGGTTTATTGACATATTCGGCACCCCAATGGAAGGAAGCAATAATATAATCTGCGCCTCGACTACGTAAATTTTGCACATCGGCGGCAATATCCATTTCCGCATTGATGGGTACATATACAGGATCTTTTACGCTGTTAAGAGGGCGATTACTCCCATAAGTTCCATTAATAAAACCAAATTTATAGCCTTTTACATTAACAATGGGTAAAACCAAATTTTCTTTGCTGTCACTAATTCCGGCTGTAGTAAAACCTTGAGATTGCAAATAGGAGCTGGTACGCAAGCCGGCTTGTACATTGTGGTCAAGAATATGATTATTAGCCAGCAAAAGCACGTCAAAATTGGCGTCCTTCAAAGCTGCTGCCAAGGAATCCGGCGTGTTAAAGAGTGGGTATCCTTTGTACGGCCCCTTGCCCTTAACCACAGTTTCAAAGTTGCCAACCACTAAATCCCCTTGCAAAAGGTGCTTAACGTGGGCAAATTGCGGTCTAAAGTTATATGGTTCTTGGGGAGTACCAAATTTTTGTGCGATTTCCAGTTGGCGTTGGTGAACCATAATATCACCGGTAAAAAGAAGGCGAATGTTTCCATTGGCTGCGCCGGCATGGAATGTGCTCGGAGTGTTGACATTTTGTTCTGAACATCCCAGTGAAGTAAAGAAAAATAAAGGGAAAATCAAAAAAACTGTCAACGAATACAAAAATGTTTGTGTTTTTTTCATACTTATCTGCCTCATAATGTTGATTTTTTCGTTTGATACAAACCGTGACAATATCTTATGCTATATTCGATACTCAACTTCATTCCTGAGCGCATACCTCCCTTATTCTGCACACACCACACACAGGCGCAGAAGTGGGATATGCACACTCTTGACAAGGGTTCAAGGTTAGCCCATGTTCGTCTTCGTGCTGAGCAAAAAGAGGTCTGCCTCTGAGCAGAAAACCTTGATAAAAATCAATCTTGCGTCCGGGCATGGCAAATTCAAGCTGTTGCCAAAGATGCTTGTGCTGAGTGAAACTGGCCCCTTGACTGTAGGGGCAGGAAGCAACGTGATTTTCAATGCCCTTTAAAAATGCGTAATTTGCAGTTTCAAATTCCGTCACACGCCATAGCGGTTTCACCTTGCACGCAAAACCATCTTCCGCCGCCAATTTTGGCCCTTGGTCTGAAAGATAAGCTCTATCCCAGCGAATGGTATTACTAAATAGACGAGCCACCTCATCATCCAAATTATGTCCGGTGGCTAAAACACTGAAATTCATATCAATCGCAACCTTATTAAAAAAATAGCGTTTGATTTTACCGCAAGCCGAACAAATAGGTCGCTTAAGTCTAGCTTTGACCAAGGGGATGGCAAGCCCTTCAAGAGCCATTTCTTTGATGATAAGCTTAAAATCATGCAGTTGACAAAATCTTTCCACAACAGCTCGTGTAGCTTCCGATGAATTTGGGATGGATAAATCTATATGCAAAGCCGTAACGTCGTACCCAAGTTCCTTGAGTACCAACATCAGCGTTAGGGAATCCTTGCCGCCGGAGACGGCCACAAGAATTTTATCGTCAAATGTGAAAAGATTTTGTTTTTTTATACCTTTTTCCACTTGTCCTTGAAAAAATTTCAAAAAACAAGGCGCACAAAAACCTGCATGATGGCTACGCAAAGCAACGACAGCCGTTTCCTTGCAGACTTTACATTTCATATTTTCCCCATTGTTTCATGTGAAAAGTTTTAGCTTGGTAAGACCCAACCCTTACTCGCAATGAAATTCTTATAAATATCAAGATAACTTTGCGTAAGTCTTGGCATATCTCCATAGGTTGCCATTGCCTCGCTGGCATTTGCCAGAGCAGCATACCTTTTAGGATTGCTTAGCAATTCCTTCATGGCAAGCGTCAGTGAGTGCACATCCTCAAAATCTATAAATTGCATCTGATTGTTTTTAGCCTGTCCCCTAGAAAAATATCTCACTTTATCCGCTACATCAACAAGTTCCAAATGAGCAGCCACTTCAGTTGCGATAATCGGTACACCTAGACACCACGCCGCCATTACCGCCGACACATTCCCCTCAACCGAAGTTTCAGGTAAAATGATTGCGTTGGCATGGGGCAAAACTTCTTGCAAGGCAAAATCACTGTTTATGCCGGTAAGTATAGTTAACCGCTCTGAAATGCCAAGCGCATTGGCTTTTTGCACATAGTTCGCGACATATTGTTCATTGGAAACCACACGCACTTCCCAGTGAGGCAAATCCGAATCATCTTTATGTAACTCAAGCATGGACTTCATAATCCCATCCATACAATCAAGTTCGGGACTGCCCATAAGCACAGCCGGAATAAGAAATACGAAACGATCTTTTTGCAATTGTCGCTGCGCAAGCTCATTCCTTGGGCAAGCGGAGTGAATTACATGCAGACGAGAAACATCCATTGCATTTTCTGCAAATTGATGTCGCCAATGAGTTGTAGGTACAATAATTTTGTCTATTGAACTTACTTGTTGCATCAAAACGCCGGAGTCGATACATGCTAAATTTTTATTTTCAGCCTCTTCGTTTGGGACATCAGTGCTTGTCAAAGTAGGCTTTACGGGTGAAATCTTAGGCATCTTAGGAATACTCGGCATTTTCGACATATCCTTAATAGATGTATCTCTGGTACTTTCAACCGGCGCAGTTTGCATTTCTACATGTATAGGCGGATTAAAATGTGAATATAAAGAGACAGTTGCACCATTGAGTCTGCGTGTTACAAAAGCCTGTAATAAGGGCAAACAGGAACCGGAAAAAGCATGAATGCAGCAGGGCGATTTTTTATCATATTTCCATAGAAGCTTCCACGTTGCCCATAAGTTACGAAAAAAGCCTGCATTATCTTGCGGTAAAACAACAGTCGCAAAATCATCTTCGAGGGCAAATTCTTTCAGACGAGAATGCTCACGACAAAGAATATGTACCCCGAACTTGGCAGCACGCAATACATTTGCCACAGCCAAAAGTTCACGCTGAACATGGGTGAAATCTTCGGCATCGTCCATGAGCAAAATTTGCAAAGGCTTTTCATGCGCCATAACGGACGTTGCCGATTGCTTGCTTTTTTCACTTTTTTCAGTCAAAGGGAGTTCCTTCTTGCCAGAGGCATTGTAAAAGTTTTTCACGCAAAAGTTCAGCAAATTTACCGGTTCTGCCTTGCCCGATGGGTCTGTGTTCGTAATGGGTTATGCCAACGCAAAGCGGTGTAGAGCCAAACATAAGTACCTCCTTCGCCTTCCAAATATCTTCTTCCAAAATATTTTGAAAACGAATGGGTACATACTCTTGTGCCACACGCAATGCCGCAGTGATGGTTGTTCCGGAAAGTGCACGGGTAAGGTGTGGGCAAATAAGACTATCATCTTGGGATATGAGCGCAATATTAGCTACCGTTGCTTCGGCCAAGTAACCGTCATCGTCAAAGGAAAATGCCACATCCACCTTCTTTTGCATGGCTTCATCAGCCATAAGTACATTGGGCAAATAATTGGCATTTTTTATTTTTGCAAGATACTCTTGTTTGGCAGGAATAAGCGAACGACAAGCCGTTAAGCCTCGCTCATACCAAGCCGGCGACGGAATTTTGCTCTTCAACGCTATGATATACAAGCTGGAAACGGGGCATTCAGCCGGAGAAATACCAAAGCCGCCGGGCCCCCGTCCAAGCAAAATTCTTAAAGCACCATCAGCATGACCGGCACAAGCAGCAACTTCTAAAATTATACTTCTTATATCATCCCAAGAGCATGGAGGGACAATCTTCAGCCCGTTTGCTGAACCTTGCATACGCTCAAGATGCGCATCCAATTGAAAAAGACGACCATTCCTATAGGAGATGCTTTCAAAAACGCCGTCACCTCTATGGCATAAATGGTCGTCGAGCGGCACAAGCAGAAGGCGAGGATCCCGGCAAATCCCCCCTACCCTATGCTCATAAAAAGCTGAAATAATTTCCTCACCCGGGCGATTTGCTTCAAGCATACGCTCAAGATATTCAGCTGAAGTAAAAACTTGTGCTACAGGCATTATTTTTGAAAAACCTCACGATCTTGGACGCCAAGCCACTTATTCTCCAACAAAACTTCGGCAATTTGCACTGCATTCAAAGCGGCGCCCTTGCGAATATTGTCGGAAACTACCCATAAATTTAAGCCATTGTCTATGCTTTCATCTTCACGAATGCGTCCAACGAACGTTTCATCTTCACCGGCAGCATCTATGGGCATGGGATACATTTTTTCACTTGGATTATCATACACTTGCACCCCGGGGGCATTTGCCAATATGGCTCGTGCCTCCTTGGCACTCAGCTTTTTTTCCGTCTCAATGTTTATGGATTCACTATGCCCATAAAATACAGGAACACGGACGCAAGTAGCCGTGACTTTCACCGTAGGATCTTCGAAAATCTTGACAGTTTCGTGCACCATCTTCATCTCTTCCTTCGTGTAGTCATTGTCAAGAAATACGTCAATATGTGGTAGGCAGTTAAACGCAATGCGATGCGGATAAACTTCCGTAACGGGCTCTTGTAAATTAAACATTTGGCGTACTTGCGTTTCCAATTCCGCAATGGCTTTTTGTCCGGTGCCGGAAACAGCCTGATAAGTGGAAACAACTATACGCTTAATGCGTGCGGCATCGTGCAATGGTTTTAAGGCAACGAGCATCTGAATTGTAGAGCAATTGGGGTTGGCAATGATACCCTTATGCGCTTTAAGAGCATGGGCATTAACTTCCGGAACCACCAAGGGGCAACGCTCATCCATACGCCACGCCGATGAATTATCGATAACCACACAACCTGCTGCTGCTGCGTGAGGCGCAAATGTTTCCGAAGTGCCGCCTCCGGCTGAAAAAATTGCAATATCAAACCCTTGAAAAACATCTTCCTTAAGCTCTTTCACCACAAGCTCTTGCTCACCATAACTTACCCTTGTTCCGGCGGAACGAGCTGAAGCAAACGGAACAATTTCTGTAGCCGGAAAAGAGCGTGCATAAAGCGTTTTCAACATTTCTCGACCTACAGCACCGGTGGCTCCAACCACCGCAACACGAAGTTGTTCAGACATTAATTTTCTCCTTAATTATAAAAATATATTACGAAGTTAACTACTTCGGAATATGATTTACTGTGTCAAAACATATTTTATCCATATGTATAATATGATTTTCAAACCAAAATTCTAAAAAATCAAGAACTTCAGGCGCAATACCAAAACCTTCTATTTCAACTCGCTGCAAAAATTCTTCTGTTTTTTTTATGAAACTTGCATGTTCCTGAAGATGCTGCTTAAATAAGGGTAAATACTCTTTATATTCAGACAAAATCTTCACTTCTATGGCAAAATGTTCCACAGCATATGTCTGCATATCTTTAAGTTTTTCATATACTAACTTTGGAGCATCATCTTCATACAATTCAAGGCGTAATTCACGTAACATATTAAAAAGATTCTTATGTTCTTCGTCAATTTTCGAATTCCCCACCAAATAATCATTTTCTGAAACAAAAAAAGTACGCATACTCACTCCAAGAAAAAAATTTTAAAACCAAAATCCAAAATCCTAGAACCATAGTAAGCGAATTATCTTTTTTTTACAAGCAAAAGTAAACGTACAAGCTAGAAGATGCCACGCCATTCTAATTTTGTAAAAATTTTCTTGGGGGATGGAACTTTTTGGAAAAAGATCCCTCCCCCAAACCCCCACCCCCAAAAACTTTTCATGAGCCATACTATTTACTTCGTAAATAATATAACTATAATAGCTTAATTTTAAGCGGAGTTACATATACCCCCCCATGAAGCTTTTTTCGAAGAAAAAAGCGGAAAGCGCGTTTTGAGGGGGGTGTGGGGGGAACTTTTTGGCGCAAGCAAAAGTTACCCCCACAAAAAAAACGCAAATTAGAATCACGTGTAGAAGATGCAAAGGCTGCTG
>CAYJHK010000015.1:0-19605 GCA_964369515.1 uncultured Desulfovibrionaceae bacterium | reverse complement strand
GAAAAATAATCGCTTCTCGTTCTCTAGTAGATAAAGGTAACATAGCTTGCCTCCGAAGAGCACATACTACAATATGCTCAATAAAAAGTCAAGCTGCTATAAAGGCATTTTTTCCAACTCACCAAGAGCAATTGCTTCGTTTCCGTATTCGCGTCATAATTTCTCCTTCAAAAAACAAAAATAGCCCAAATAGCCGACGAATTATCGGCTATTTGGGCTATTTTTCGCTTGTGTAAAAAAGTAAAAGAAAGTAAAATTTGGGCATAAAAAAACTCTGAAGGTTCTCCTTCAGAGGTTCTAATAGGACTATCGTCTTAATAAAAAAAAGAATGGTACCGGGAGGGAGACTTGAACTCCCAAGAGGTTGCCCTCGGCGGATTTTGAGTCCGCTGCGTCTACCAATTCCACCATCCCGGCGCAATCAACGTTTTGAATATTTCTCATATGTCGTGATTAATGTCAAGACAAAAATTATATATAAAATTGAATAGTATTATTATTACTTAAATACTTGTAATTTAAGAATTAAAATATAAGTATTTTCTTTAGATTGACAAAAATGCTTGTTATAATAAAGTGCAGTTAAAGGATTTTACTTTATATGTCTAATTAAATTTTTATTTTTGTCGATTAGGTATAAAAAAATTATCGGAGAACATCATGAAAATAAGTGTGAATATCATTCTGTTGTTAGTTAGTTTATGTGTGCTGAACTGTTTTGCTGCTCTTTTAGATTTGAGTTCCATGTGGGGGCTTGCGTTAAGTGGTTTAAGTATTTTGATAACTTGTTTTGGAATCTTTTTGTTATTTGCGCAAAAAAGTGCGCAGGTCGAAGATTTGTCAGGATTTATAGGGAATTTAGAAAAGGATTTGGCAAAACCGCAAAGCCGTAATAACTTGGTTCATACGGAAGAATTTTTTCAACCTATTGTAAGCCTTAATGAAAAATGGCGTGCTGAGTTTTTGGAAAAAGAAAGAAAAGCTGAAGATTTGCAACAAAAATATCAGCACAATATTCAGGAATTGGAGGCTTTTAATTCGCAAAAGGTACAGCAAGATAAAACCCTTGAAGACATGAAGAAAATTAGCCGTAAAGCTGCCGGTGTTACTTCAAGACTAGCCAGCGGAGTGCGTGAATTTTCAAACGTAGTCAAAGAAGTTGAGGTTGGTATGTCTTCGCAGATAACTCACCTTGAGGAAACATATTCTGCCATAACTCTTATGCTGAGCCAAACTGAAGAATCTTCGTTAAAAGTTCATTCGGCAACGCAAGTTGCTGACGCTTCACGGAGAAATGCGCTTGTTGGTGCCAATGACGTAGCAACCGCCGTAACAAGTATTGAGCTTGTTAAGGAAACTGTGTTGAGTTTACGGGAAACTATGAATAGGCTTGTGGAAAAAACAGCTAATATTGGCAAGGTTATGGGAGTTATTAATGATGTAGCCGACCAAACAAATTTATTGGCGCTCAATGCTGCCATTGAAGCTGCCAGAGCCGGTGAGGCCGGTCGTGGTTTTGCTGTTGTTGCTGACGAAGTAAGAAAGCTTGCCGAAAAGACTATTTTGGCTACGAAGGAAGTTGCGGATGCCGTGACAAGCATACAAGAAGAGACAAATTTAAATATGCAAGCTGTTGCTAAAGCAGTTGAATACACAGTGGAAAGTGCACAAAAAGCCACACAGGCCGGAACATTTATGCAAGATATTGTTACCGGCATGGAAGATACGGCATCGCAATTAAGCGACATTGCGGCCGTTGCGAAAGCACAATCGCAAACAAGTAAGCATGTTAATCAAGCACTTGACTCAGTGCAGAACGTATCCGGCAGTACCAGCGATCATATGCGTAATTTCATGAATACACTCATTGGTTTTTCCAGTAATGTTGATGAAATAGGTATTATTGTCCACGCCTTGGATACCGGAAATTTGAATGCAGCAACTTCCTCCGGAACATTTATAACATGGAACAAGGACCTTGTGCTTGGGCTTGAGCCTGTGGACAGTCAGCATAAGCAGCTTTGCGATTATATCAATAAACTTTACAAGGCTATGCAAGAAAATGCCAATGCCAGAGTTTTGGGAGATTTGCTTGATAAATTAACAGATTATACCGCTACTCACTTCAGCGACGAAGAAGCGATTTTTAGCAAAAGTGCCTATCCCAATACAAAAAAGCATAAAGAATTACACGGAAAATTTGTGGCAAAACTTCGGGATTTCAAAAAACAGCTGCTCAGTGGCAATGCAGCGCTCAGTATAGATCTCATGGAATTCCTCAAAGATTGGCTTATCAGACATATTATGGGAACTGATACTCAGTATTTGAAGTTTGTCAAAAAATAGATGTTCGTTATAGATTTTCGATTAATACTTTGTTTAACGTGAAACATAAAAAGGATAGCTTCCATGTCAAGTGCATTAGTTAAGCTTAAGTTCCTAAAAAAATTTGGGTTTATATATTATGCGTTTGGGCGTAAAATGTTTCACAAACCCATATTGAGTTCTTTACTTTTTGTTGTGGAATTTTGTATTATATCATACGGTTATGTGCTATTACATAATGGATTGAGTTCGCCTGATGTGCATATATCGTATTCAAAATCAATGTACTTCACTGTTATTTCTGCTACTACTGTGGGGTATGGAGATCATTATCCCATCCATACCTTGAGTCAATGGTATGTCATTTTGCTTATGATTATGTACCTGCCATTTCGCTTTTTCTATTCTGCAGCGAGTTTTGGTTTTTTATTTAAAAATTATACAGACTTGAAATGTTTGGGGAGGTGGTTTCCCTTGTTGTTTGATCATGTTATTGTCTATTGCAATGCTGAAAGTATTGAGCGAAATAATTTCTTGTGGTTACAGCGTTTTATTGACGAAAAAAGAAAGTCTAGCAGATATAAAAATTCGGACATCCTTTTAGTTAATAACAATCAAGATGCCAATTCCAAACTTATTCAATTTTTTTCCGAAAAAGTCGGCAACTACTCGCATGTACATTTTGTAAACGCAAACCTCAATGAAGATGGATTTTTTGAAAAAATTCGTATTGATAAAGCCAAACGAATTTATGTGCTCGCCGATGAAGATGATATTAGTAGTGACTCTGATGTTTTTGATATTGTTTATCGAATAGACAGAGAGACTGAGTATAATAATGGGGTGACGGCGGAACTGGTAAACGATAATAATCGGGATCGCATTCGCAAACTTGGTGCTGATGTTATTTTGCGTCCCAATCGTTCCATGCCGGAACTACTCATTACTTGCACCATTGCCCCCGGTTCTGCTCAAATGATTGAGGAAATTGCATCCCGTGGCGGAGACAGCATTGAGCGTTTTGAAATATCTTGTGCTGAATTTTTATGGGGTGACTTATTGTACCATTTGAGTATGCAGGCTATAGGCACAGCCACCGCTGTCATCTATGATGATGGAAGGGTTGATCCAAATCCCGATGGGGATACAGTTATTCGCAGTGCCAAGGCTATTCTCATTCTCATTTATGAAATGAATAGTAAAAATTATGAAGAAGTGCAGGCGCAGATTGATAAATGTTTGGAGCGTCTTGTTTGTAAATAATTTTTAGGGAAATGGGATAAAAAAACCTCTGTACGCATTCAATCGGTACAGAGGTTTTTTTTATATGTTTATTTTTCAGATGTGGGGTCAAAGCCTTGTTTACCGGCGGCTTGTAGTCCGCCCATACTATTTTTTATATCGGTAAAGCCGGCATTTCTGAGAATAAGATTGACATCATAGGCACGTAAACCTGTATTGCACGTCAGTACCAGTGTAGAGTCCTTGGGGATATCTTGTATTCTTGCCTGCACTTCTTCCAGCGGCATACTGTGCCATCTGGCATCCATTTTTTCCATGGCAAGTCCGGCAACCTTGGGTCTGGCATCCATGAAATACACATTATTTTCTCCATTACTTTCCTCACGATTTTCCCACAGCTCAGTAAAATCTTGAGGAGTAAGCGGCTCAAAACGCCCATCAAGAGCATTTTCGGCAACATTGGCTACAACATTGACAATATCCATAGCCGAGGCCATGGGCGGTGTATATAAAATTTCAAGATTGGAAACATCTTCCACCAAGGGCTGCCCCATTTGCAAAGCCGCCGCCACCGCATCCACTCGAGCTTTGAGCGCATCTGCCGATGCACACGCACCCTGCATTCCCAGAACACGCCGAGATGTTTTATCCACCACGAGTTCGAGGCTCATCATATTTGTTTCAGGGTAAAAATGCGCACGATCCATCTGTTCCACATTCACAGCCAGCGGATCAAAGCCGGCACGTCTTGCCTGTTCTTCCGTAAGCCCAACGCCACAAAAGCTCAATTCAAAAAGCTTGACGCCCCAAGAACCCACATAACCTTTGAATTGCGCTCTGCCGCCGACAACATTGCTACCAATGACTCGCCCCTGCCTGTTTGCCATGGATCCTAGCGGAATATAGCCCAATGTCTCAGTTATAAGATTGGGTACGGCCACGGCATCTCCGCCGGCATAAATATCAAGGTCGGAGGTTTGCATATGATTGTTGACGATGATGGCGCCGTTTTGGCTCACATCAAGGCCGGCATCCTTGGCAAGGCTACCATTGGGAATAAAACCTGCGGAAACAATGACCAATTGAGCATCAAGTATGCGCTTATTGGTATGTACACGGCACACCTTACCATTTTCACCTTCAAAGCGTATGACTTCTTCATCACAGTACACGCTTACGCCATTTTTTTCGCAATCCTTGCTAACCATGGCACCGAGCGTTGGCGAAACGCTGGCGGGCAAGAGAGTTTTTGCCATTTCAACAACGCTGACCTCAACGCCCCACATATCAGCCAGCGACACGGCGCATTCTAGCCCGATAAAGCCTCCGCCCACAATAACAGCTTGTGATACAGTACCTTTTTCGCAAGCTGTGCGTATGGCATGAGCTGCTTCAAGGCGTGTTACGGCAAAAATATTTTGCAAGTCGTGGCCTTCCACGGGGAGCTTGCGTGCGCTGGCTCCTGTTGCCAAGACCAGCTTATCATAGGGCAATGTTTCTTCTGCGCCGCTTACGACATCCTGCACCAAAACCGTTTTGGCAGCACGGTCAATGGACAGGGCACGGGTTTGGGTGCGCACATTCACCCCTTTCAATTCTTTGAAAAATTCAGCGTCCCGTACAGTATGGTAGGGAGTTGAACGTAAATCTTCTATATTATTGATTTCACCTGAAAGATAAAAGGGAATTCCGCAACCGCCATAGGAGATGAAGACATTTTCATCGATGAGGGTAACATTGGCACTGGGGTCAACACGCTTGCAACGACACGCAGCTTTTGGCCCAAGTGCCACACCGCCAATAATGAGGATATTTTGTGACATAGATAATTCCTTTATTTATTCCTTTATGTGTTTGTTTTTTTAGAACTAATTAGTCGAAGCTGAAAAACGCATTTTCATGCATTTTTCAGAAAGGCACGCTCACTCCAAATGCCCCTTCGGGGGCGCCGGAAGTGAATTCCGGCTCATTTTACGTGGCGCAAAATTTTCACTGCCGTTCAAATTTTGTTAGTCGTCACAGAAAAACCGTGTTTTAGCGTCATAAAAATGCCGGAAAAGTGCATTCCATGCCCTTGTTTTCGGCATTTTTATTTGTATATTTTGACTAACGAAATGTTTAATTTTAGATTGTTAACATGTTTTTCAGTGACGACTAATTATTTACCCCGCAGCTGACGCTTGTCGCCGACACGGACGGTAATTTTCTCTCGGTCAAAATATTCCAAAAGAGCAATTAAATACTTGCGTGAAATGCCTCCAAGAATTTCCTTGAGGCCGGCAAGGTCTAAATTATCATTGTTTTCAAACCAGACACGCACCCGTGCAATAATATCTTGCAGAGCAGCCGCATCATAATACATGCCATCCTTCACCTTGATTAAACTTTTTTCGTCCACCAAGACTTTTATTAATGGCGTTGCCTTCTTGGTGTCAACTTGGCAATCTTCCAGAACATCCTTGAGATTTGGTGGAGTAAGGCCGCCTGCTTTGTGGGCTGCAAGGATTTTTTCACGCAAAGCAGTGTCATCCACTCCAAGTTCAACGCTATGGGATTTTAAACGTAATACATCGCCATCATATACTAACTCTCCGCTCTTTATGCAACGCTCAATAACCAAGTGCGCAAGCTTCGGAGGAAGGTTTGGACAGAGTACCCCTCGTGCCATGCCCAATTTGAGCGGATCACGTTTATGGAACTGCGCAGCTTGCGCTAGACATTCTTGCATGAGCAGGGTTAGAGCTTCGCCGTGAATGTAGCGTTTTTCATCTTTATCAAAGCAGGTCAACTTACTGCCCAGCGAGCTGATGGTTTTCTCGAGTTTTTTTGTATTGGAATGGGTCATTACAAGCAACTCAGCAAAGCTTGCGCCTTGTATTCCTGCAAGCTTGAGCTGTGTCAGCACAAGTTCGTCTATATTAGCAATATTATGCAAGGTGTTGAGCAGGGCAAAACGTTCATCGAAATCCTTCATCTTGCGCCGCAATGGTAAGGGGATGGGGTGTACCAACATGCCGCCGGCAACGGTACGCAAGGGCGAGTAGGCACGCAACACGCAGCGGTCGCCATAAATTCCAACCATGGGTTCTTGGAAACGTATTTCCGTCAGCGCACTTTGTCCGGGTTCCAAGCGTTCACGATCGAAAAAATATAAACGTGCCGTTACTTCTCGAGCGCCGTGGTGAAAATGGATTTCCGTTCTCGCGCGCAAGGCTCGTGGTGCAGAAGAGAGACACTGTATGTGTACCATCCAGCGTTGACTGCTGAAAAGAGTACCGGGATGCGCAAGCACCGCACCTCTTTGCACCTGACCGACTTCCACATTGAGCAGATTTAATGCGCAGCGTTGTCCGGGGCCTGCGGCTTCGGTGGATTGTCCATGCCATTGGATGCCACGAATTTTCGTCTCCACTCCATGGGGCATGAATACGGCATCATCGCCAATATTGACGCCGCCGGCAAGGAGAGTACCGGTGACAACGGTACCGTGTCCCTTCATGGAAAAAATTCTGTCCACAGGTAAACGAAATACCGAAGACTCACGCTGCGGGTTGAGTGTTTTTACGCAAGAAAAAATATGCGCACGGATATCTTCAAGACCTTGTTTGGTGACAGAAGAAACGGGAAACATGGGCGCATCTTCAAGGAAGGTGCCTTGTAAAAAAGTCTTGATGTCATCTTGCACAAGGCTTAGCCATTCATCATCAACCATGTCAATCTTGGTGAGTGCAATAAAACCATGCTTTATGCCAAGTAGACTGCAAATTTCTAAATGTTCTCGTGTTTGGGGCATAATTCCTTCGTCAGCGGCTATGACCAACATAACAAAGTCAATGCCGGCGGCACCGGCCACCATATTTTTTACAAAACGTTCATGTCCGGGGACGTCAACTATGCCAAGGTGTGTACCTTGCTGTAATTCTTCGGGCAGTGGCAAAAAAGCAAAACCCAATTCTATGGTAATGCCACGGCGTTTTTCTTCTTCGAGTCGGTCGCAATCAATGCCGGTAAGTGCCCGTACAAGACTGGTTTTTCCATGGTCAATATGCCCTGCTGAGCCAAGAACCAATGCCATAAAATTTCTCCTTGCAATAAAATAAGGCCTCTGCGCAAATATTTACACACACGATTTTTTGTGTAAAAATGCGTAACTTGCTTTAAGCATATCTTCATAAATA
This sequence comes from uncultured Desulfovibrionaceae bacterium, assembly GCA_964369515.1. Classification (GTDB taxonomy): domain Bacteria; phylum Desulfobacterota; class Desulfovibrionia; order Desulfovibrionales; family Desulfovibrionaceae; genus CAYJAD01. Next base: position 11,860 of record CAYJHK010000015.1, on the reverse strand, counting down.
TGATAAATAGATTATTTATAATTAGTGGATATATTAAAGAAACAATAATATTTATTTATCAATGAAGTATGCTCTTTCGTTTAGCGAGCGCATTTGCTATACAGAAGTCGCATATAGTTATTGTACTTTGGCAAGGAATGCGGCATAAGTCAAGCAAATGACAAGTATTTTCAAACATAATCAAGTGAGGAATACGTGGAAAAACTGGCAATAAAAACTCATAGTCGTATAAGTATGCAGGATATAACGAGTGAAATTAATGCGTTTATGCGTAAAAAATCTGCTATTTGGAATACGGGCGCATTGGTGATTTATAGTCCGCATACCACATGCGGCCTTACGGTGAATGAAGGAGCCGATCCCGATGTGGCCACGGATATGGAGGGATTTTTTTCCAAACTTGTGCCACAAGCCGCCGGCTTTCGTCATGCGGAAGGCAATAGCGATGCCCACATTAAAACGAGTATGTTTGGGCCGTCGTTGACGCTTATTGTGGAAAATGGACAAGTGCAGCTTGGAACATGGCAACATATATATTTATGTGAATGCGATGGACCACGCTCACGTACGTTATGGTTACAGTTTTTGCCGGCGTAATAAATTGTAAAAACATTCGGTTATTGCTTTGGTTTTTATCCATGCAGAACTTTGGAAATATAATATACAAAGTAAGTAACGCAATTAACGCAAGTAGCGCAAGCAATTAAAATAATGAAGTATTATGAATAACGCAAGCAACGCAAGTAACGCAAGCAATAAGATTGATTCACTTATAGCATGGATAATCCATATAGATATGGATGCCTTTTATGCATCCATCGAACAACTTGACAACCCTAACTTGCGTGGTTTGCCTGTGGCAGTTGGGTCAGACAGTGCACGAGGCGTGCTTTCCGCTGCTTCTTATGAGGCCAGAAAGTTTGGCGTGCGTTCGGCTATGCCTTCGGGAATGGCGAAAAAATTGTGTCCGCAGTTGGTGTTTGTGCGTGGGCGAATGCAAAGATATAAGGAAATGTCACGCATAGTCATGCAAACCTTGGGGGATTTTTCCCCTTGTGTTGAGCCGGCTTCCATCGACGAGGCTTATATGGACGGGCAAGGTTTGGAACGCTTGTTTGGCCCCATTGAGGAACTTTGCCTGCATATACAAAAAGCTGTACTTAAGAATACGCAGGGTTTGACTTGCTCTGTGGGAGCAGCACCCAAGAAGTTTTTGGCAAAAATAGCTTCTGATGTGAATAAACCCCATGGTATATTTGTATTATATCCTGAAATGGTGCAAGGTTTTTTACATAAACTGCCGGTGCAAAAAATCCCCGGAGTCGGGAAAAAGTTCATGGAAGAACTTCAAAAGCTTGGCATACGTTTCGCAGGTGATGTGGCTAAATTTTCAGATGATTTCTGGGAAAGTCGCTTTGGTAAGGGAGGTCTTGAACTGTGGCGGCGTGCGCATGGTCATGACGAAAATACGGTGTGCCCTTGGAGTGAGCCTAAAAGTGAGAGTGCGGAAAATACCTTTGATGAAGATACGTTTGACCTAGTGTTTTTACAAAAAATGCTCTTTGCGCAAGCTGAAAGGGTAGGTGCATCCTTACGCAAGCAGTCGCTCGTGGGTCGCACCATAAATCTCAAAGTAAAATTTTCTGACTTTACGCAAATAACTCGTTCTCGCACTCTTGCAACCGGAACCAATGGAACGCAGCATATCTTTTCCATTGCGTGCGAACTTTTGCAGGCTCTTGAGCTGAAGCAAAAGGTACGCCTCATTGGCCTTGGTGTTTCCGGCTTTGGACAAGGGGCAGAGCAGGGATTTCTTTTGCAAACCAAGGCGCAAGCGGAGATTGCAAAAAATACCAAACTTGAGAAAACTTTGGATATAGTGCGCCGACGTTTTGGAAATAGTTCCATTGTGCGTGGTCGATTGTTTTAAACAATCCCTCAAGTTTTTGAAAATTTCACAAAGGCTGCCAATATGCAAAAAAAACTTATCCGCACCCTCATATGTTTTGGGTTTTTATTTTTTAACAACTCCCATGGTTTTGCCAATGAATTTGTGAATGCGGCCGGTGCCGGTGATGAATCCATGGTAATTGAGTTCATCGAGAACGGCACAGATGTTAATCTTAAAAATGACTATGGATATACTGCGCTTATGAAGGCTGCCTATGGTGGATACACGAAAACGGCGGCATTACTCTTGGAAAATGGTGCAGCGGTGAATGAAAAGACTATTCACGGCTACACTGCGCTCATGCTTGCCTCTGCTCCAGGACATACCGGTGTTGTTGCCTTACTGTTGGAAAATAATGCTGATATTAACGCCACTGACGACAAGGGTAACACTGCTTTTGTATATGCCACAAGAGGCCAACATCAAGACGTTGTTAATTTGCTCAGCAACGCCAATGAGCAAGCGTTTCTTAGGGTTGTGAGTGCCGGCGACATTCCGAAAGTGCAAATGTTTTTAGATGAAGGCATTAATGTCAATGCTCTTATTGATGGAATATCTGTACTTATGGAAGCTTGTACCAAGGGACATACGCAGCTTGTGGCCTTATTGCTTGCCAAGGGTGCTGATGTGCATATGGCTGACAGTCTTGGGCAGCAGGCTCTTCAGCTGGCAGCAAGCGCAGGATATGTTGAGGCTGTTGAATTATTGGTGGAAAATGCAGCTGACATAAATCACCAAGATTTGCAAAACAATACTGCGCTCATGGAAGCTGCCGCCAACGGGCAGAGCGATGTTGTGCAATATCTTGTGGCTCAAAATGCAAATGTTGCTTTGAAAAATCATGAGGGAAAGACGGCTTTTATGCTTGCCAAAGAGCATAATTATACGGGAATTATGCGTATGCTTTCCGAAAAAAAACAAGAAGCTGCTACTCAAGACACTGTGATATTTGAAAATATTAATGAAACGCACGCTGAAAACTTGCTTAGCTCCCCTTCTCCGGTTAAGCAGGATAACAAGGCCATGAAAAATGAGAGTGCTGCCGCCAATGTTTTGGGACGTGATATAACCATAAGCTCCAAACATGCGACAGAACGCTCAGACATTATTGTTGCTGCCATGGAAGGAAATGCAGATTTGGTGGAAAGGCTGCTGGCGCAAGGTGTTGATGTGAATGTTGCTGAAGAAATATTTAGCTACACACCGTTGATGGCAGCAGCTTCACGGGGGCATATGTTTATTGTGGAGCTTTTGCTTGAGCATGGAGCTGACATTCATTATCAAGATAAAACCGGAGTAAGCGTGTTAATGAGCGCAGCAGCTCAAGGTCATGCTCCATTGGTGGAACTGCTTTTGGAGAGAGGGGTGGATGCGAATCTTAGAGAAATGCATGGAAAGACTGCTCTTGATTTTGCGTCTGAAAATGGTCACACCAATGTTGTTAAATTATTGAGAGTAGTAAGTGAGAGTGTAGTAAAAAGCGAAGCGGACAGCGAAGCCTCGAAGATAATAGCGAAAAGCAACAGCTTGAAGATTAAAACAGATGAGAGCAACAGCTCGAAGATAATAACAGATGAGAGCGGAGCACCGAAGATAATAGCAGTCGAGAGCAACAGCTCGAAGATTCAAACAGTCAGCGAAGCACCGAAGATAATAACAAATTCAGCTCCAACTAAAAAACCTCAAGCCGAAGAGAAAGTCACTACAAAGCCAAAAAAAGACGGCCCTGATTATGGGCTTTATACAACTCTCGTGCGTGCCTATGCCGAACAATTCGGAGTCATGGAGCGTGAAAAAAGTGTATATACAGCCAATGGTGAGACTCTGTACGGAACATATGGCCTCGTTTATACAAGGCTCAAGGATCTCAACGGCGACGGCACGGACGAGCTCATTATCGCTCGCACGCATAAAAATCCAACTAAGGGCGAACAAGGCTTGAATATCGGCTTTGACTCTGAGAAAAGGCGTAGCGTACAAATTTTTACCCTCAGCAAGAATGGTAAACTTGCCTTTGTCAGCTCTCTCTATCCCTTAGTTGTGGAAAAGGATTTGCCCGGTCAGCACTTTGTAGACTTTGCAAAAGTAGGCGACAAAGAATATATTGTGAGTGGTATAGAATTGCAGTATTATGAAAAAGCCTTTTGGTCTATGCAAGGGGAAAAATTGCGTTTGGGCATGAAATTTTATTACTCTCCCGAAGCTGATGGTCAGTACAAGCTCAATGGTAAAGACGTTGATAAAGAGCATTTTGCAGGTGAGTTTAAGAAATGGTTTACCGCCATGGATCATACTCCGCTTAATAATTTTACCGAAAAAGATTTTAATAACTTAGCCCTCAGAAATGCTGAGGCGTTTGCTAGGCTTAATGCCTATGTGCCGGCGCAAGGTGATATGCATACGGCCATATTTAACGGTGACCGCTTTGTCATTATTGAAGATATTCCCAATTCCAACGCAGAGAATGCTGTAGTTGAGTATTACAGAGGTCTTGTGACAAAGGATGTAAAAGAACTTGCTGAAAATGAACAAGATTTTAAGGGGATAGTGGTGGAAGAGTTGCTGACCTATACCATGCCAAACATTAAAAAAGTGAGCAAGCGTATTGCCGAAGCCGCCGAAAAGGATTCGGAGAAATATAAATTGAAAGAGTTTAGGGTCGTTTGCGGTGTGAATACCCTTAAGGCAAGCAAGAGAAATCCCAGTGGCTTGGAATATTTATGGTTCTTGGTTGGGGCTGACAGTAGCAGCAGTGAATGGAAGGTATTGTCAGTATATAGATAACAGGTTGTATGAACAAGCTCTAAAGGCGACACTTAAGAGTCTGCATCAGATAACAGGCAAGACAAAGCAAGAGCCCTGCACAATTCAAAAAGGCATGGATTGCTTCGTCGCTTCGCTCCTCGCAATGACTTGATTTTACAACGAAAGTCATTGCGAGCGCAGCGAAGCAATCCATGTATTTGTCAATTTTAGGAATTGCGTAGAGGTCTTGATGTAAGAACGTAAACCCTCTATTGCAATCTCTTGTAGAGGGCGCAAGTTAAGACAGCACTTTCGCTTATGCCATAAAGCAAGTCATATAGTTGTCTTTTTAGACCTGAAATAATAGACTTTCTTCGCGTGCAAGTCCCTCTGCTATGCCTCTTTCGTTTACCTGATATGTGCCGTTTTGTACTTCACTTTTGAGTCTGGCAACTTTATCGGTGCGTTGAGCATCCGTTTCGGCACCGTGCAAGGCTACACGGGTTGCTTCCGCAAGCAATCTGGCATCGGCAGAAAAATCAACACTATCGGTTTTACCGCCACTCGTTTGTCGACTGTCGGCATTGAGGTTTTTTTGCGAGCTTTGTGAATTCTGACTGTTTTGTAGGTTAATATGATCTGTATTTCTATATATTTGCATCGGATTGGTTTGTATGTTCATAACAACTCCGTTTTATATAAACTTTCTTTCGCTAAAATATAGCTAGCTGTTTATTTGTAATTTCATTAAACTATACTGTGCTTTTATCCACAGTTCTTAATACAATTTCCCAGAGCATATGCAAGGCTTCTCGGTTTTCATCTTCGCCAAGAGGTACAAGACTTTTTTCATCGCCTGTGGATTCTCGCATTAGGCGTAAATGCTCTTCGTGTAGAGGGCTTGGCGTTGGATACTGTAAAATCACCTTGGAGCCTAAGGCTTTTCCAAGCTGCTGTACAATGTCTTCAACCATGGGATTTTCCGAGCCGGTGGAAAGAAGACTTTCATAGAGTTCACGGGCAACTTGATGTACAACTCGGGCACGTTGCATCCTAGAATCCGCCGGCGGCATAACTTCTTCACCGTTAGCCAATAGCTGACTGCGCCGATGACGCGCTAGGCGTCTCGCCGTGAGTAACTGCAACTTATATTGTTGCAACATAAGGCGCGTATGCAAGTTGTTAGCTACCATGGAATTCCCTCGCTAATCTTATCGACTCTATTCAATAAATCTTTAGTGTTGAAAAAATATTTGTTGTACAAAGATAATTATAAGAGTGTATACTTGAAAACATATATAAAACTCTTCGGAAAATCAAGATTTAAAAAAATTTAGCGGCTCACGCTATGGTGAGCCGCAGTGCTTAAGAGGAGGCTTTAAGCAAAAGGAAGGAAGGTATAAAAACTATAGCAAATTTTATGCCAAAAAGCACACTTTACTAACATTAAGATAATAGCCTAAAATAGTGATGATATTTTTTTTGTTTGTGATGAAGGCACAAGTTGTTTGGTTAAATTTATTGAACGAGTTTTTTGCATGTTGAGCGAGAGTGCCATTTTCATGATGAAAATTTGTACTTGAAATATATTGTTGAAAAATTAAATGTGGCGTAGTAAATAGTTTGTATACATACACTTAAATGCGCAATGATGCGCACAGCAAATCATAAAACTTCGAAATTAAAGAGAATGTCATGGAAAAATGCCTATGTGGCTCCACTCTTCATTATAATGAGTGTTGCGAGCCTTATCATAAAGGAGCAAGGGTTCCAAATGCTGAGGCTTTGGTTAGGGCACGGTACAGTGCTTTTGCCACGCAACAATATGCGTATATAGTGCAGACAACGCACCCTTTGGACAGAGATGAGTTAGATGCGCAAAATATTGCGGAAAATATGTCAGAAATTATTTGGCACTCGCTCAATATCACCGATTGCGGGCAAGAAGTTGGAAGCGATGGTGAGCAAGTATTTGACACAGTGACTTTTTCTGCGCTTTACGAACGGTCAGGTAAACTTTATACTTTATCGGAAGTGAGTTATTTTCAACGTTTAGATGATACACTTTATTATCTTGAAGGCATTTCACATCGCCCCGAAGGTTACAGGCGTGCCATGCCGAAAGTGGGGCGCAATGACCCGTGTCCGTGCGGCAGTGGGAAAAAATACAAGAAATGCTGTGCATAATTTTGAGCAAATTAGGAAATACAGTAAAATTTTTTAGATATATGGTGAGTTAAGGACTTTTTATGGCTAATCCCAATATATTACGCCAGATACGACGCTTTTGTATGCAATGTCAAGGACACTCTTCTTCTGAGGTAAGTGCTTGTACGGACACTTTATGTATTTTGTGGACATGGAGACTGGGGAATGCGATAAAAATTACCGAAGACTCGCAGCCTCCTTTATTGTCCGGCGATGGTGCGTCGAGACTTGCTTTGCGCAGTGTGCGCAGACATTGTTTACATTGTGCTGAAAATACATCAGATGTTCGTGCGTGTACCGCAAGGGACGAATGCCCGTTGTGGTCTTTGCGTTTTGGTGTATATCCAAGTACATATAAGCGAGTGATAAAGAGGCTTTCACAACCCAAAAGATTACGTCTTTTTGACTTTTAACACGGAGGAAAATCATGCCGGAACATCAACATACTCTACATTGGACCAATGCGTATACGGCTCGCTTGAGCGGTACTAAAATTTCACAGGATGTCCTTGTGCAAAAATACACGCATTTAAGGGAGCGTCTGCAACGTGAATTACCCAGCTTGCCGGCACTTACCTTGACCCATATGAAAGAGCTTACCGAAGATCTGGATCAAATTTTACCGAAGTGCAAAAGATTTAAGAATATGTTGGTGCTTGGCATTGGTGGCTCTGCCCTTGGCGCAAGGGCTTTGCAAAAAGCATTTGCATCGGAGCAGGACGGTCCAGAATATTCGGGGCCTTCATTGTGGATTGCTGATAATGTGTGCGCAGCCACCTTTGACTCGTGGCTTAGCAAGTTACCGGCTAAGGATACGGTGGTTGTGTGTATCAGTAAATCCGGCGGTACCATTGAAACCATATCACAATATTTTTTGTGCATCGCTTGGCTTAAGGCGCATATGGGCGAGTATTGGCACAAGCACATGATAGTTGTCACCGATAAGCATAAAGGTTTTTTGCGTGAGGAAGTGTGCAAGCATGGTTTTGATTCCATGGTTGTTCCCGATAATTTGGGTGGACGCTATTCTTGTCTTTCGGCTGTTGGACTTTTGCCGGCTGCCTTTATGGGCATTGATTGGCAGGGCTTGCTCTGCGGTGCGTCCAAGGTAAGCGAATCCCTTGTGCAAAATGCGGAAAATATTTTTACACATCCGGCTTTTAATTTAGCATTGTGGGCATATGAACTTGAAAAGCGGCATTACTCTGAACTCATTTTCTTTTCTTACATTCCCAAGTGGGCCACATTTGGGCCTTGGTTTGCGCAATTATGGGCAGAAAGCCTTGGTAAGGAAGGGAAGGGAATAATGCCCATCTCTGCCACCGGTGTGACCGATCAGCATTCGGTGAATCAAATGTTTTTAGATGGACCACGCAATAAGGGTTGTTTATTCTTGTCAAATACTTATGTGGAAACCGATGATACAGCTAAAGGACAGCAATTTGCAGAAGATTTACCGCCGGCTTGGTCGTGGCTCAGCGGTAAGTACTTTGGAGAACTTTTGCACGCCGAAGCTCTCGGTACACGCATGGGCTTGATAGAAAATTCTGTACCCTTGGTACATGTGGAAATGGGCAAAACGGATGCACAAAGTGCCGGTTCTCTGATGATGTTGCTGCAAATTGCCACCATTTTTACCGGTTGGCTTTTGGAAATCAATCCCTTGGATCAACCGGCGGTGGAGCTTGGTAAAAGGCTTGCCAATGCCCGTCTTGGCGCACCCAATCTTGATAAGGAAAATGCGGATCTTGCTGCTTATATGGCGCAAACCGATAAAACACAGGTGTTTTAATGGCAAAGGAAATTGATGTCCGCTCACATGAATCAAAGGATCTGCCACTTTCCTACGCACGCACTTTGTCGTGGATATCCTTTATTCTTATTTTGACATCAAGTTTGTTGCTCTCCATATTTATCGCCAATAGTGCGCGCGAAAACTTGCTCACCAAGCATGAACAATTTGCAAACCTATTGGCGAAAAATCTAAACCATCAGATTTATCAACGTTTTACGTTGCCAACCGTGCTTGCCTACGGGCGCATAGCCTTAAAGCAGCCTGTGCAGTATGATAGGCTTGATAAGATAGTGCGCTCAGTCATGCACGGCTTAAAGATCGAACGCTTCCGTATCTATGACTTTGGGCGTATTGTAGCTTACTCCACCGACAATGAAGATCTTGGGCGTAGCGGCCTTGCACCGCTGGCTGTAGAGCAGGCTTTGAAGGGCGAAGATTCCAAGGCGGAATTGATCAGCACCTTTCCCGTGTGGCAAGCCCCTTTTCGCCTTCCATTAAAATCCGGTTCCTTTGTTTTGCGTACAATTTATCCTCTGACGGGGCAGACACGCAATGAAGACGGCAGTATGACAAACCACATCATGGGCGTTCTGGAGTTAAGTCAAGATATTACCGCTGACTATGAGTCTGTTTTGGGTTTCCAAGGTCTTATTGTGGTCATGTGCTTATTCTCTTCGGTGGTTCTTTTTATATTTTTGATGGTGGTCATTAGGCGTACCGAAAGTGTTCTTGCCAGTCGTGTTGCCAAAAATAAAGCACTGGAAGATGAACTGCACAGTAAGGAAAAGTTGGTGAGCATGGGTAGGGTTATTTCGAGTATTGCCCATGAGTTGCGCAATCCTTTGGGAATTATTCGCTCCAGTTCTGAATTCTTGCTAAAGCGTCAAAAAGAAAAAGAGAGCGATGTGGCATCGCAGCGCATCTTAACGGCCATTTATGATGAATCCTGTAGGCTTAGCAAAACCATCAATGATTTTTTGGACTATGCAAGACCTCGTCAGCTACAAGAAAAGCCGGTGTGTATTAATGGTGTTTTAGATGAAGTTTCTGCCTTTTTAGACGGAGAATTTGCACGCTGGCAAGTGAGCATAGAACGGAATACCGATAAAGATTTGATTGTTGTTGGAGACAAAGGCTTATTATATCGTGCTTTTTATAATATACTCGTCAATGCACAACAGGCCATTGACGGCTCCGGATTTATTACCATACACGGAAAAAAAGAATCGGACGAGCAAATAAGGCTTGTATTCACTGATTCCGGGCCGGGTTTTCCGGAAGAGAGCATGGAAAATATGTTTGACCCTTTTTACACCACAAAGGACAGCGGCACGGGTCTTGGTTTAGCCATTGTCAAAAGCATAATCACCAGCCACAATGGCGACATTCATATACAAAATACGGCTGACGGTCATGCCGAAGTAACCATTGATTTTACAATACAAAAAATATAGCCTCATTTAACCGCAATGCGCAATTAATCGCATTGCGAAAGGAATTTTTATGAACGATAAAGCTCATATCCTTGTTATTGATGATGAAAAGAACTATTTACTGATTTTAGAAACCCTTTTAATGGATGCTTCGTATAATGTTACGGCCATTAATGATCCCGAAACGGCACTCACCTTCTTGGAAGACTCAGAAGTAGATGTTATTATAACAGATATGAAAATGCCTCGCCTGACCGGTAAAGATGTACTGGAACGAGTAAAAAAGAAGTGGCCGGACATTCCCGTGCTTATTATGACAGCTTTTGGGAGCATCGAAAGTGCTGTAGATGTTATGCGTTACGGTGCTTTTGATTACATAACCAAGCCCTTTGCCAATGACGAGTTGCTGCTTTCATTGCATAACGCCGTAGAGCTTTCCACGGCGCATCGTCAGTATCGCTTGCTACAAGAGGCCATGGAAATCCGTTATGGAACTCACCAAATTATAGGTAGAAGTCGTGGTATTCGAGATGTCTTTACCATGATCGATAAGGCTGCACCCAGCAAATCCACCGTGCTGATTACTGGAGAATCGGGCACAGGTAAGGAGCTTGTGGCGCGGGCAATTCATGTGAGTTCACCACGCAAGGAAGGGCCTTTTATTTCTGTAAATTGCATGGCACTAAATCCCGGTGTTTTGGAAAGTGAGCTTTTTGGACATGAAAGGGGTTCTTTTACGGGAGCTGTGGCCATGCGTCGTGGGCGGTTTGAACAAGCCAACGGCGGTACGCTGTTTTTGGATGAAATAGCAGAGCTCACGCCGGATTTGCAGGTAAAACTGTTACGTGTTTTACAGGACAAGAAGTTTGAGCGTGTGGGTGGTGACGAGCAAATTGAAGTGGACATTCGTGTTGTGGCCGCCACCAATAAAAGCCTTTTGCAGCTGGTTGAAAGCGGACAGTTTCGAGATGATTTATTTTATCGCCTCAATGTGGTGGAAATTCATTTGCCCCCCTTGCGTGAAAGACGTGAAGATATTCCGCTCTTGGTTGCCCATTTTGCCAATGCTTTCGCCCAAGAAAATGAAATTACGCCCAAAACATTTAACACAGGTGCTCTTAATTATCTGGTTGCTTATGAGTGGCCTGGCAATATTCGACAATTACAAAATGTTGTGGAACGTTGCACCGTGCTTGTGCAGGCTGAAATCATTGATGTGGAAAATCTACCGCCGGAAATTCGTGATGAGGAAGCTCAGTATAAGAGTGCTGTGGATTTATTGCCGGTACAGCTCGACCTTGGCGACACCTTGGAAAAAATTGAAGCTGCGCTTATTCGCCGAGCCTTGGTACGCACAGAGTTTGTGCAAGTAAAAGCTGCGGACTTGCTCGGTATTTCCAAAAGTTTGTTACAATACAAATTGAAAAAATACAGCATCGCCGGCCATTAAGGATACACTGATTAATTCTTTTCTTGAGGGGGGAAGGGGAACTTTTGCCAAAGCCCAAAAGCTTCCCCTTCCCCCCTCAAACTCCCCCATCCCCTCAAAACGCTTTTATTATAGTCGTCACTGAAAAACATGTTAACAATATAAAATTAAACATTTTTTTAGTTAAAATATGCAAATAAAAATGCCGAAAACAAGAGCATGGAATGCACTTTTTCGGCATTTTTAGGTACTGTCCAGTATTTTTCGCACATTTTTCTACAAGCCTTCAGTGGTAAGTA
>CAYJHK010000014.1:0-21523 GCA_964369515.1 uncultured Desulfovibrionaceae bacterium | reverse complement strand
TTTCCAAAAAGGTCCCTCCCCCAAGAAAATTTTTACAAAATTAGAATCACGTGGTTGCATACACTGAGAAAGGAGTCGTTTTTTCAATTCCATTATCATAAAAAAAGCTCTGTTAAATCCAGAGCTTTTTTTTGAGTTTTACTTATATTTCTAAATCGTCATCATCATCATCGTCTTCTTCATCAATAATGACAAGTGGCGGTGGAGTTTCTTCCAATTCCTCCAAGAACCTATCGGGGCGTTCTTTTTGCTCGGGGACTTGAATTGCGCTGTGTACATATTCACGATAGCCTGCGCCGGCAGGAATAAGGCGACCCACAATGACGTTTTCCTTAAGTCCACGTAAGTAATCCATTTTACCACGTAGCGATGCTTCGGTGAGCACCTTGGTGGTTTCTTGGAAGGAAGCGGCAGAAATAAAGCTTGAGGTGGTCAGCGAAGCCTGCGTTATGCCAAGCACCAGCGGTTCAGCCGTAGCCGGTTTGCGCCCTTCTGCCTTGGCTTCAATATTTCCTTGTTTAAATTCAGCCTTGTCCACTTGTTCGCCCACCAAGAAGCTTGTGCCGCCTGTATCAAGTATCGTAACTTTTTTAAGCATTTGGCGCACGATAACTTCAATGTGTTTATCGTCAATACCAACGCCTTGGAAGCGATACACTTCTTGAATTTCTTCCACAAGATAACGGGCAAGATATTTTTCGCCTCGTGTTTTCAATATGTCGTGCAGTTCCGGATAACCTTCGGTGAGGGAATCGCCGGCTTCCACAAAGTCACCTTCGGTGGCAATGATATGTTTGCCCTTAGGTACAAGGTATTCTTTTGTATCGCCAACTTCCGGCGTTACGGTGAGTTTGCGTTTACCCTTGGCTTCACCGGCATAGGATACAGTTCCGGCAATTTCCGAAACAACGGCCATATCCTTGGGCTTGCGCACTTCAAAAAGTTCGGCAACGCGCGGCAAACCACCCACGATATCCTTTGTTTTAGAAGTTTCACGGGGTTTACGGGCAAAAATATCACCGGCTTCAATGTTTGTTCCGTCACGCACCATGATGATGGAGCCGACGGGTAGGTTGTAGGTTGCCGCAACGCTATGCTCAAAACGCATTTTCACATTGCCATCTTCGTCACATACGGAAATGGACGGACGAAGGTTGGTTGTGCGGTATTCTATAATGGTTTGTGTGGTTTGTCGTGTGATATCGTCCATTTTTTCTTGAACGGTTCTACCTTCAATAATATCGGCAAAGCGCACAATACCGCCAACTTCTGCTACAAATGGTTCGTTGAAGGGATCCCAGTCGGCGAGCAAGAACCCTTGAGGTATTTCTTGTCCGTTTTCCACATGCAGATGTGAGCCGTTGGGAAGGATGTATTTTTCACGCTCACGCCCTTGAGCATCCACAATGGAGAGTTGACCGCTCTTGCCAAGGACAATGGTTTGTTTGTCACGATTTTGTACGGAGCGCACTCTGGAAAGGATGATACGACCGCTGTTTTGCGCTTCGAATTTATTTTTTTCGATGGTACTTGAAGCCGTTCCGCCGATGTGGAAGGTGCGCATGGTAAGCTGCGTACCGGGTTCACCGATGGATTGTGCGGCAATAATACCCACGGTTTCACCAATGTTCACCAAATGTCCGCGCGCCAAATCTCGCCCGTAGCATAAGGAGCAAATGCCCCGTTCGGCTTGACAGGTAAGGGCAGAGCGCACCATGACGGAATTGATGCCTTTTTCTTCGAGAATTTTGCAGTTTTCTTCGTCAAGTAAGGTGTTTTCCGGCAATAAAACAACATTGTGGTCATCAGGGTCTTCCACGGCGTACAGCAATACACGTCCAAGCACACGCTCGGTGAGTGAGGTTTTCACTTCGCCGCCTTCCTTGACGGCTGTACGTTCTATGCCGTCAACGGTGGTGCAATCGTGTTCAGCCACAATAACATCTTGCACTACGTCCACCAAACGTCTGGTCAAATAACCGGAGTTTGCCGTCTTAAGCGCAGTATCCGCAAGTCCCTTACGTGCGCCGTGTGTTGAGTTGAAGTACTGCAAAACGGTGAGGCCTTCACGAAAGCTTGAGGTGATGGGCGTTTCGATGATTTCACCTGAAGGTTTGGCCATCAAACCACGCATTCCGGCAAGTTGTCGCATTTGGTCTTGGTTACCCCGTGCGCCGGAGTTGGACATCATGAATATGGGGTTAAAACTTTGGTTTTCTTTGGTTTCGCCCGTTTTTTCGTTTGTAAGTATATCAAAGGAGATTTCACGAATCATTTCCTGCGCAATGTCTTGCGTGGCCTTTGTCCAAACGTCCACAACCTTATTATATTTCTCTGTTCTGGTGATAATCCCGTCACGATATTGAGATTCAATGCCATCCACTTCGTTTTGTGAAAATTCCAGAATATCTTTTTTCTTCTTGGGAATGGTTAAGTCTTTAACACCGATGGTGATACCGGCACGAGTTGCGTATTCATAACCAAGATCTTTAAGTTTATCGCACAAAATAACTGTGGCTTTTATGCCGGCATCACGATAGGCAGAGCCCACCAGCTGTGCAATATTTTTCTTGGTAAGCACGCAGTTGACAAGTCTAAATGGCAGAGCTTCCGGTAATATTTCACGCACCAAAATTCGCCCGGGTGTTGTGTCCACAAGTTTCATGCCTTGCCCGTCACCCTCATTCATGCGTACCCTGATGCTGGCATGAATGGCCACTTCGCCGGCATCAAATGCAGCAATAACTTCCCATGGCGCACAAAATACCATACCTTCGCCTTTTTCGAACGAACGCTCCACAGTCATATAGTACAAACCAAGCACGATATCCTGTGAAGGGACGATGACCGGAGTCCCGTTGGCCGGCGAAAGAATATTGTTGGTGCTCATCATAAGCACACGGCATTCGATTTGCGCTTCAATGGACAAAGGAATGTGCACAGCCATTTGGTCACCGTCAAAGTCGGCGTTATAGGCCGAACACACGAGGGGATGCAAGCGAATTGCCTTTCCTTCCACAAGGATAGGCTCAAAAGCCTGAATGCCCAATCTGTGCAGGGTAGGGGCACGGTTCAAGAGAATGGGGTACTCTCGCACCACTTCCGATAAAATATCCCATACGACCAAATCTTCTCGTTCCACCATTTTCTTAGCGGATTTAATGGTAGACGCATAGCCTTTCTTTTCAAGCTCTGAGTAGATAAAGGGCTTGAAAAGCTCCAAGGCCATTTTTTTCGGCAAACCGCATTGGTGCAACTTGAGGTAGGGGCCAACCACGATAACCGAACGACCGGAATAGTCAACACGCTTGCCCAAGAGATTTTGACGAAAACGCCCTTGTTTACCCTTAATCATATCGGAAAGTGACTTGAGAGCACGTCCATTGGAACCGGCTATGGCACGCCCACGCCGCCCGTTGTCAAAAAGGGCATCCACTGCTTCTTGAAGCATACGCTTTTCATTACGGATAATGATTTCCGGTGCGCCAAGGTCAAGCAAGCGTTTTAAACGGTTGTTACGATTGATGACACGGCGGTACAAGTCATTCAAGTCCGAGGTGGCGAAGCGACCGCCATCAAGAGGGACGAGGGGACGCAATTCCGGCGGTATAACCGGAATAACTTCCATAATCATCCATTCGGGTTTATTGTCCGACTCAAGAAAGGCTTCCACAATCTTCAGGCGTTTCGTAAGCTTTTTCTTCTTCGTTTGACTCTTGGTGCTTTGAGATTCTTCACGCAAATCGGCACGCAGAATTTCCAAATCAAGCTCTTCCAAGAGCGAACGCACAGCTTCGGCACCCATGCCCACGGTAAAGACTTCGTCCGAACTGTAATGGTCCACAATTTGACTGTATTGATCCTCTGAAATTACTTGCATTTTTTGCAATGAAGTTGTGCCGGGATCAAGCACAATATAGGAGTCAAAGTACAAGACCTTTTCCAAATCGGCCATGGTCATGTCAAGTAACGTGCCTATTTTGGAGGGCAATGTTTTTAAAAACCAAATATGTGCCACCGGTGCGGCCAGTTCTATGTGCCCCATGCGTTCACGGCGAACCTTGGAAGCAATAACTTCCACGCCACATTTTTCGCATACAATTCCACGGTGTTTCATGCGCTTATACTTGCCGCAGTTACACTCATAGTCCTTGACAGGGCCAAAAATCTTCGCACAAAAAAGTCCGTCACGTTCCGGCTTGAAGGTACGATAGTTAATTGTCTCCGGTTTTTTCACTTCACCGGAACTCCAAATACGCACTCTTTCAGGGGCTGCAATGGAAATTTGAATAGATTTCAAATTGCGAATATTTGTCACACTGGCGGGAGCTCCCCGCATGGTAAAAAGGTCATCCAGACTCATGGTTTTCCCTTCTTAAGCTCATATATTGAAATACATGAGAAAAAATTCATATAAAAGCAGAGGTTTACCCCCTGCGCATTTTTATTCACTTTGATCGTTACGTTCCCTATGCGGTTTGCCAAATGGGATGCGCGACGGCTTTTTGCCTTCTTCTTGGTCAAGGGTTACGTCAAGACCAAGGGACATAAGTTCTTTAACAAGTACGTTGAAGGATTCGGGTAAGCCGGCTTCAAGGAAGTTTTCGCCCTTAACGATCTTTTCGTACATTTTCACACGGCCTGCCACGTCATCAGACTTAACGGTAAGGAACTCTTGCAAGAGGTAGGCTGCACCGTAGGCCTCAAGTGCCCAAACTTCCATTTCCCCAAGACGCTGACCACCAAATTGAGCTTTACCGCCAAGTGGTTGCTGGGTGACCAGAGAGTAGGGGCCGGTGGAACGTGCGTGAATTTTTTCGTCAACCAAGTGGTGCAACTTCAAGATGTACATAACGCCTGTGGTTACACGATTTTTGAAGGCTTCGCCGGTACGTCCGTCGAAGAGTTGCGTTTTGCCGTCTTCGTCAACGCCTGCTCGCACAAGCCATTTCCATATGTCCTCTTCGGCAGCACCGTCAAAGACAGGGGTCTTGGTGATGATACCGTGCTTCATTTTTTTCACGGCTGTAATGAAGCTTTCGTCGTCCATTTCATCCACAAGGCTGTTTATGTCATCGGAACCAAAGATGTCCTTGACTTCCGAGCGCAAAGCATGGGTAGCAGCACCGCTCTCGAGAAGTTCGTTGACTTGGCGTCCCAGTTCTTTGGCAGCCCAGCCAAGGTGCGTTTCCATAATCTGCCCGATATTCATACGTGAGGGCACGCCCAAGGGATTTAAGACTATATCCACGGGGCGACCGTCGGCAAAAAAGGGCATATCTTCTTCGGGGAGGATGCAAGACACAACACCTTTGTTTCCGTGGCGACCGGCCATTTTGTCACCCACCGATAGTTTTCTTTTTACGGCTATATAGACCTTTACCGTTTTGATAACTCCCGGTGGCAAATCGTCGCCTTCGGTCACTTTCTCACGTTTTGTGTCGTAAATATCCTTTACAAACTGCAAGCGATTTTCATAAGTTTCAATGGCATCGTTGACGGCTTCATTGACTTCTTTACTCTTGAAAAGACCGGAAAGACGTTTGATGGGTAATTCTTCAAAGACTTCTTCGGTGAGAACATTACCGGCCTCGATAACAATTTCGCCCTTTCTTTTACCGGGCACGGTGCTGATAACTTGCTTGCCAATGACATGCGGATGCAAGAGTATCTTGGTGCTGTCGGTAAGTGCACGAATATGATCAATTTCTTTTTGATCAAGCACGGCAGTATCATGGGCTTCGATGGCTAGGGTACGCTCGTCCTTGTCGCCAGAGCGACGGTTGAACATTTTCACATCGATAATGGTGCCTTCAATGCCGGGAGGCACTTTAAGTGACGTATTTTTCACATCACGTGCTTTCTCACCAAAAATGGCACGGAGCAATTTTTCTTCAGGTGTAAGCTGCGTTTCGCCCTTGGGAGTGATTTTTCCGACCAAGATGTCATCGGGCTTTACGGAAGCACCGATGCGGATAATGCCGCTGTCATCAAGATTGCGCAACATGTCTTCGCCCACATTGGGGATATCTCGGGTTATTTCTTCGGGGCCAAGCTTAGTATCTCGAGCAACAGCTTCAAATTCTTCAATGTGCACAGAGGTGAAGATGTCGTCCTTCACCATGCGCTCAGAAATAAGAATGGAGTCTTCATAGTTATAGCCACACCAAGGCATAAAGGCGACCACAAGGTTTTTACCAAGGGCAAGCTCACCGTCGCTTATGCCGGTACCGTCGGCTAAAATCGCACCTTTTTTGAAGCGTTGACCGGGTTTGCAGCTGGGCTTTTGCCCAAAACACGAGTTTTGGTTTGATTTATGGTACTTCAATAAATCATAGGCTTTAACGCCGCCGCCTTCGCTATTGACGTCTGCATCATAAATAACAATAATGCGGTTGGCATCAACATATTTTACAATACCGTCGGAACTTGCAACTATACATGCGCCGGAATCTCTGGCCACATCAATTTCCATGCCCGTACCCACAAGTGGTTTTTCGGAGCGCAAAAGCGGCACGGCTTGGCGTTGCATGTTCGAACCCATGAGCGCGCGGTTAGCATCGTCATGCTCGAGGAAGGGAATGAGCGCAGCAGAAATGGAAACCATTTGTCCCGGTGAAATGTCCATTAAGGTGACTTCTTCCTTGGGGCGCATTTCCACATCACCATGCACACGCACGGTCACTTGTTCATCAAGGAAGTTACCTTCCTCATCCACACGGGCATTGGCCTGTGCTATGACTTCGGGGTTTTCACGAGATGCGTCAACATGAATAATATCTTCGGTCATTTTGCCATCACGCACCACACGATAAGGCGTTTCGATGAAGCCGAAATCATTAACCTTGGCATAGGTGGTGAGCGAAACGATAAGGCCGATGTTCGGGCCTTCCGGCGTTTCAATGGGGCAGATACGTCCATAGTGCGATGTGTGTACGTCACGAACTTCAAAGCCCGCTCTTTCCCGTGTCAGACCACCGGGGCCCAAGGCTGAGAGACGGCGTTTGTGTGTTACTTCCGACAGAGAATTTGTTTGATCCATAAATTGCGAAAGCTGTGATGTGCCAAAAAATTCCTTGAGCACCGCCGCCACCGGTTTTGGATTGATGAGGTCGTGGGGCATAAGCGTAGCCACTTCTTGTAGACTCATGCGTTCCTTGATGGCACGTTCCATACGTACAAGCCCTATGCGATATTGATTTTCCACAAGCTCGCCCACAAGACGCACACGACGATTGCCAAGGTGGTCGATATCATCGGCAGGGCCGTGACTGTCCTTAAGGCTTATGAGTACCTTTATGGCTGTGAGGATATCCGTATCGGTGAGCGTGCGTAAATTCAATTCAGAGTCAAGCCCAAGACGTTGATTTAATTTATAGCGTCCCACGGGGGAGAGGTCGTAATAGTCTCCGCTGCGGAAAATATTTTCAAAAAATGAGGCCGCAATTTCCGGTGTCGGCGGAGATGAGGGGCGTAAGCGACGATAAATTTCTTCTTGCGCTTTTTCCAAATTGGGAATGCGATCCATAACCAAGGTGTCACGCAGGGAAGAGGACACGTCGGTTCCCTTGGTGTGTAGCACAGCAAGGCGTGAGATGCCGTATTCACGCAGGCGATCAAGGAGCACGTCGGTGATTTCATCGGCAGCTTCGGCGAAAACTTCGCCCGACTCGGTATTGGTTATGTCTTCAGCCAAGAAGAGACCTTTAATGCTGTCCGGCGCCACTTCGATATTTTTGACGCCTGCTTCACAGAGCTGACGCCAAGCACGCTTGGTGATGGGCTTGCCTTGTTTGCTCACAACGGTACCGTCGGGCAATGTTATGTCGGTGTAGGCGTTTTCTTTGCGGAAGAGATTTTTTTCCACTTCCCAAAAAACACGCCCGTCATCTTCAATATGATAGATTTCTGTATCGTAGAAATAATTCAATATTTCTGTGTTGGACATCCCCATAGCTTTGAACAAGATGGTGGCCGGCATTTTACGGCGACGGTCAATGCGCACGTATAAAATGTCCTTGTGGTCAAAGTCAAAATCCAACCATGAACCACGCATGGGAATAACACGGCAAGAATAAAGCACCTTGCGGCTGGTATGTGTCTTTCCGCCGTCATGTTCAAATATTATCCCGGGGGAGCGTTGGAGCTGGTTTACTATGACTCGTTCGGTACCATTAATAATGAAAGTACCTTTTTCTGTCATCAAGGGAAGAGTGCCAAAATAGATATCTTGTTCCTTGATGTCACGAATGGTTTTGCTGTTTAGATCTTCATCAACATCATAAACCACAAGGCGCATTTTAATGCGAATAGGCGCCTCATACGTCAAGCCCTTGGATATGCATTCGGCTTGGTCATACTTTGGGTCTTGAATTACGTAATCCACAAAGTCTAGGCTTGCCGTTTGGTTAAAATCCTCTATGGGAAATATGGTACGAAACACCCCTTCCAGTCCTTCATCAAGACTGCGTGTAACAGCGCCTTCTTGAAGGAATTTTTTATATGAATCTATTTGTAGATTCAATAAGTGTGGAATGGGAAGCGTGACTTTGATCTTGCCAAATTGTTTGGTGATCTGACCCATTAGGTACCTCAAATGTCTAACGTTTTTCCGCTTGTGGCGGGTGATATGGGCATTGCCTAAGACTTTTGTTAAAACACATTCTGTTAAAGTCCGTACTTACATTATGTGCTGAGTGGTTGTATTTTCATACGAAGACCATAAGATTTTTGCTAAACCCAAGGTGCTGTGCGCCTGCGTATAAAAATAAAAAAGTTTTACTTTTGGCAATAAGTTTACTATAAAGCAGTAAAGGCGACAAAAGAAATACTCATTCCCGATGGACGCAGGGGGCGCAGTGGCACAAAGGTCGCACAAAACTCCGGGGAAGCGTACTTTTTATCGCTGATTTAACTTGTGTCAGTGTTTACAATGAAATATATTGGCTCTCAGAAAGCACCATCCTTTATGCTCAATGTGTGAGACCAGCACCGTAAGGAAAAAATTTGTATTTGGCAAGCTTTTTTTTGCTTTTTTTTGTTTTTTATGTTATATGCACGAAATTCTACGCCTTTAATGGTAGCGGTGTGGTTAATTATTCCTTTGTTATTCAGTGTTTATCGATTTTTAGCTATAGACGTGGACGATTGCGCCGCCATCAAATTTTTTTAAATGCGAAGTTTCAATTTGAATGCAAGCTTTTTTTGAGTTGCGTCGGTTTGAATTGTAAAAATGTTGTCTTTAAAATTGCAACTTTATAAATTCTATAAATTTAATGATTTATATTTTTTAAAAAATAGCACTATTCTTTTGCCTTTTGTTCGTTAAGAGAGTAGTATGCCTCGCAGGCGAGGGTGTGGTAAGCTTTCGTTGTTAATTTTAGAAAATATCCATAGTATGCTTGTTTACGTTTTAGGAGGATAATATGACCGTAGCGGAAAATCCTGATAAAAATTTAGCCTTTGATCTTGTTCGTATAACTGAATCGGCCGCCCTTGCCTCAGCACGTTGGCTTGGACGTGGAGATAAGGACGCCGGCGATAAGGCTGCGGTGGATGCCATGCGCATCACCTTGGCATCCCTTAATATTCAAGGGAAAATTATCATCGGCGAAGGGGAAAAAGATAATGCCCCCATGCTCTATAACGGCGAAGAAGTTGGTAGTGGCAGTGGGCCTAAGCTTGATGTGGCCGTGGATCCCGTTGAGGGTACAAATTTGCTTGCCTACGGGCGACCCAACGCCATTTCTGTTATCGGCGTTGCACCTGCCGGCAATATGTATGATCCGGGACCCAGTTTTTACATGCAAAAGCTGGTGGTTCCAAATGAGGCACGCAATGTGGTGGATTTAGATGCACCGGTGGGGGTAAATCTTTCAAATATTGCCAAAAGCCTTGGGAAAAAAGTGCAAGACCTTGTGGTCTTTGTGCTTGATAAAGAAAGGCATAAGGATTTAATTCAGCAAATACGAGGAGCCGGTGCACGTATTCAGTTGCACAGCGACGGCGACGTTACCGGTGCGCTCATGGCCGTTGACCCACGCACAGAAGTTGACGTGATGATGGGAACGGGGGGGACACCCGAGGGCGTGCTTTCTGCCTGTGCCATTAAGGGGCTTGGCGGGCAAATATTTGCAAGACTTGATCCTCAATCCTACATCGAAAAAGAAGCGCTGGCCGATGCCGGCATTGACACAAGAGAAGTGTTGACAGTGAATGAACTCATTCGTGGGGATGACTGTTTTTTTGCCGCTACGGGGATTTCCGGTGGTTCTTTCTTGCGTGGTGTGAAATATTCCGGCGGAAATGCCATAACGCATTCCATAATTATTCGTGGTAAATCCGGAACGTTGCGCTATATTGAATCCTTCCATAATATACAACAATTAAATACCTTCAGTGCCGTGCAGTATTAGGGATGTTTTATGCAATTAAAATTATTGTGGAAAGTTCGAATAGTAGCCTTTGTTTTTGTAATTGTTAGCTTTTTAGCCCCATGTGCTGCTTTGGCGAAAAATGTTTACGAAAGCCAAACGCCCATAACCGATCAGGAATTGGTGAAATTTATCCAGATTTTGCCACAATTTAGGGCATGGGCCACCTCGAACAAAGAACAAGCTCAACCTCAAGTGGTGAAGGGGAAGGCAGATTTTACCTATTCCGGTGCGGCAAGGCAATGGGTGCAGGCAAGAAGTTGGGATGCTCGTCGATTTTTCAATGTTATGGGTAAGGCTGCTGCAGCATTGTATATTCTTTCCGAAGGCCAGCAAGCCACACGTCCACGAGATATGCCAAGCGTAAGTCAGGCAGAGCTTGATATTGTGCAAAAACATCTCACGAAGTTATTGGAAGCGAGTAGGGGGGGGGCAGCGCCCATGAAACAGTAACAGTGCGTTGAAAAAGGGCGAACTACTGCGTCAAATTTCAAACGCAGACCGCTTATGTATGTCTGTATACACGGCGCGCCCTGCGTTTGAAATTTTCCTTGTATTTCACCCTTTTTGAACGCACTGCAGCCAGTTGAAAAAGGGCGAACTACTGCGTCTAATTTCAACCTTTTTGAACGTACTGTAGATGGTTGAAAAAATACCATCTGCATAGTCAGGCTTGCTTTTTGCTCCGGTCGAGTATGTTTTCTGGATACGCGTTGCTCTCGATTTGCGTAATTGCTCGAAGACTCGCAAACGCAAACGCCTTCGGCGCCCGTTGGGTCGGACTCCCTTCGCAAAAAGCTTCGCCTTCCTTGCATCTGGTACTTTTTAAACGCACTGCATCTGGTTGAAAAAGGGGAACTACTGCGTCAAATTTTAAACGCAGACCGCCTATGTATGTCGAGACCTTTGCGCAATTCCTAAAATTGATAAAATACATGGATTGCTTTGCTGCGCTCGCAATGACTTTGGTTATAAAATCAAGTCATTGCGAGGAGCGAAGACCGACCCGAAGGGCGCCGAAGGCGTAGCCGTTAGGTGAGGAACGAACCTTACGGATATCGAGAGCAACGCGACGAAGCAATCCATGCTGATTACTCTCTGGATTGCTTGACTGCGTTCGCAATGACTTTGGATTAAAAGAAAAATTACGCTAAAGCCTGAGTTAAGGCAATAACTACATCATGTTCTTTGCAGGCTCAAAAATGACTACTCAAATACTAAGACCTGCCATTTTCCTTGATCGAGATGGTACTTTAAACGAAGACATAGGTTATCTTTATAAATGCGCCCATTGGCGATGGCTTGAGGGTGCCCTTGAAGGTCTCGCCATTTTTGCAAAATGTGGCTATTTGCCGGTGGTTGTTACCAATCAATCGGGAATTGCACGGGGTTATTACACCGAAAATGACCTAGATATTTTGCATAGCTTTGTCAATGCACAGCTGGCACACAAGGCTTCATTGCGCATCCATGCTTTTTATCATTGTCCGCATCACCCTGACATCACAGGTGAATGTCTGTGTCGCAAGCCGCATGACGGTATGTTGCGAACAGCTGCGTGCGAGCATGGCATTGACCTTGAAAAATCATGGATGATTGGTGATAAGTGGAGCGATGTTGAGGCAGGGCTTAGCGCAGGTTGCCAAGCAATATTGGTTGGTAATTTTTCCGAGTCCGTTCCTGATAATGTGCCCCGGGTGCAAAATCTTTTGCAGGCCGCACAAATAATATGTGAAAAGAAAATATACTGTGGTTAGCTTTATGCTTAAGCAGCGTAGAGTGTTTAATTAAATGAGGAAAATATGAGTGATGATAATGTAAAAAATACGGTGGAAAGTGGGGGGGATTTTATTCGTACCCGCATCATGGCAGATGAGGCATCCAAGCGTTTTGACGGGCGAGTGCATACCCGTTTTCCTCCGGAACCCAACGGGTATTTGCACTTGGGTCATGCCAAGTCCATTTTTTTGAATTATGGCGTGGCGGAGGAATTTCAAGGGAAATTTAATTTACGCTTTGACGATACAAATCCCACAAAGGAAGAAACGGAATATGTTGAATCCATTCGAGAAGATGTGCGCTGGCTTGGGGGCGATTGGCAAGAGCGTGAATTTTTTGCTTCCGATTATTTTGATAAACTCTACGCCTTTGCCGAGCAATTGATAGAGGCCGGTAAAGCCTTTGTGGATTCATGCACAGCGGAGCAGATGCGCGCCATGCGTGGTTCTTTTACCGAGCCCGGGCAAAACAGCCCCTATCGTGAGCGTACTATTCAAGAAAACCTTGATTTATTTCGGCGTATGCGTGCCGGTGAGTTTGCCGATGGTGAACATGTGTTGCGTGCAAAGATTGACATGAGCTCACCGAATATGGTTATGCGTGACCCCACATTATATCGTATTCGCCATGAAAATCACCATCGTACAGGAGATGCATGGTGCATTTACCCCATGTATGATTTTACGCATTGCATTTCCGATTCTCTTGAACACATCACCCATTCGCTATGTTCGCTGGAATTTGAAAACAATAGGGAATTATATGATTGGATTTTAGAAAATCTCAATATTTATCGTCCACAACAGATAGAATTTGCCCGCTTACAAGTGACCCAAACCGTACTTTCAAAGCGTAAGCTCATTCAGCTTGTGCAAGAAGGGCATGTGAGCGGCTGGGACGATCCCCGTATGCCGACACTGAGCGGCTTGCGCAGGCGTGGAGTGCCTCCTGAAGCGTTACGGGAATTTTGCTCACGCATTGGCATTTCTCGTGCCGATTCGGTGGTGGATTACTCGCTTTTTGAGTTTTGTCAGCGTGAATATTTGAATGCGCATACCAAACGTGTCATGGCTGTGCTTGACCCCATTAAGGTTATCATCACCAATTATCCGGAAAATGAGGCGGATGCACCGCAAATTTTGGATATGCCCTATCATCCTGAATATGCTTCCTTTGGCTCACGAACCATGCCCTTTACCCGTGAATTGTACATCGAACGTGATGATTTTCGCCTTGACCCGCCAAAAAAATTTCATCGCCTGTATGTGGGCAATGAAGTGCGCCTGCGTTATGCCTATTACATAACCTGCCATGAAGCTATATGCGATGCCGAGGGTAGGGTGACTGAACTGCATTGCACTTATGACCCGGACAGCCGTGGGGGGAAGAGTGCTGACGGGCGGAAAGTGCGTGGTACCATTCACTGGGTCAGTGCCCCTGCTGCAGTGCCCTTGACGGTTCGTCTTTATGAGCAGTTATTTAATGCAGAAAATCCTCAAGTTGCGGAAGAGGGGAAAACTTTTCTGGATAATCTTAATCCGCATTCATTGCAGGTTGTTACTGCCATGTGCGAGCCTGTGCTTGCCACTTTTAGCGTGGGAGAACGGGTGCAATTTGAACGTCTTGCTTATTTTTGCGTCGACAAAGACAGTGCTGAAAATGCTCCCATTTTTAATCGTATTGTTACACTTAAGGATAGCTGGTCAAAAATAGAAAAAAAATTGTAATCATATGCACATTTATTAATGTGCTAATATTAATAAGCTTTTCCGTTGTATTTTTAAATGTTTTTTTTGCTTATGCTTTAAAATGATTAGAGAACTTAAAAATGGTATAATTTATTTTACACCATTTTTGTATTGACCTTTGCTGAAATGTGGTGTTATTTTTAATCGTCTATTTAAACAACTTTATAATGGAGTGTTGTATGAAAAAAATTCTTTTTGCTTCTTTAGTGTGCATGTTATCTGTGTTTTTACTGTGTGACTCCCAAAGCTTTGCAGCCGATAGCTCTGTAAAAGATGAATTTAAGCGCACAACGCGCGACCTTGTGTTTGACGATGAAGATGATGCCGAAGCTGTGAAAAAAACAGACGATAAATCTCAAACTCTAGCCTTAAAAAGCACCATTGTGCTCATACGTGACGGTAAAAGAAGTACTGTTGTACCAAGTCATGAATTTAAGAGCGGCGATAAAGTCAAGCTTGTGTTTACGCCCAATGTGGATGGCTATGTATACTGGCTTTCAAAGGGCAGTTCCGGTGCATATACCGTACTTTTCCCCAGCGAACAAGCCGGTGTAGACAATGTTGTAAAGCGCAATCAAGAGTATACTGTTCCGGTGAAAGGAACGTTTAAGTTTTCCGGCAAACCCGGTAAAGAGCAATTGCTTTGTGTGCTAGCCACTGAAAAGGTGGAAAATTTAGAGAAAATTATTGCAGCAAAGGCTTCGCTTAAAGGTATTACCGATGAATTGCAAGCTTCCGCCACCTCTGCAGAAGACGGTGAAAAGCGCACTTCACGTGACCTCGTATTTGATGATGAAGACGAAGGCGATGTGAATACTAAGAGTCAAACAGCAGTGAAAGGAAAGCCCATGATTACTCGTTTTGATTTAACTCATAAATAGTCCATTATTTGCTTATTGAAAACCTGAGCTTACATGCTAACCTATGCGTGTCCTGTGAGCTTAACATTTGAATGATGCCGGCGTGCTGTATGTGCGCTGGCTCCTCACATGAATTGCCTGTTTTTGTGTGAGCGATTGCCTCTTGCCATGCAAAGTTAAAGTATTAAACACGATGAGGGATGTATGTTAAGAATTTTAGTGTTGACTTTTTGCATTGTTTTTTCGGGAGTTGGCGTACATGCCGGTGTGCTCGAAGATACATTTGCAGCTGCCAAACAAAAATTTTCTGCCGGACAATTTGACGAAGCCGGTGATTTGTTTTTGCAAGTAGCTGAAATGCTTAGAAAACAAGGAAATACAAAGGGTTATTATGCCTTTATGAATAATGCCGGTACCAGCTTCATGAAGGGTAAAAATTATGATTCGGCCATAAATATCTATTCTGAAGTTGTGGAAAAGCCAAGGCGAGTAGAGGCTAAGACCTTGAACCAAGCCTTTAAAAATCTTATAGATTGTTACAATCAAACCGGTCAATACGCTTTACGCATCGAAGCCATAGAACAGTATCTTAAAGCTGTGCCAAGAATGCCTAAAATTGAGCAAGCTGATTGGATGGCTGGTCTTGGCGATATGTATCGCCGTCTTGAAGTATATCACCAAGCAATTGATTACTATAATAGGTCTTTGAAAACCATGGGGCGCAATGCTCCGCCGGACAGAGTAGCCCGATTGCTGACAGGAATGGGGCTAAGTCTTGGTAATATTGGTCAATTTGATGCTGCCATCAAGAATTTGACCGCTGCCAATGATATCGCTAAAAAAATCAATATTCCTCAAACCATTGCCGAAGCCAATAGTAATTTGGGTACGTTGTATTGGGAACGCGGAGATTATTCCAAGGCGCAAAAGTTCTTAAATACCGCCATCGAAGTGGCGAAAAAGAATAATCTCAGAGCCAATGAAGGCGGCGACTTAAATAATTTGGGGTTATTACTTAAAGATGCCGGTAAGTTTAATGATTCCATGTCTAATTTTGTTACCTCCATAGCCATAGGGCAACAGCTTGGCAACAAGCAACATGAAGCCATAGGGCTTGTGAACAGAGCCTTGCTTTATCGCATGACCGGTAAGCTTAGTGAATCACGTGCCGATTATCGCAAAGCTGAAGAGCTTTTTCGTTTAGTGAATTTTAGAGAAGGTATTGCCGGAACCCTTTTGGGACAAGGCGCCATTGCTGAACGTGAGGACAGAAATTATACTGTCGCTTTAGATTTTTATACTAAGGCACTTGATATTTATAATGAACTTGGCTTAGTGCGTGCACAGGCCGAAACCTATAATCAAATAGGTAGAATTTTCAAGACCATAGCTGCACCTAGCAGGCCAACTCGTGACCTTATTTTTGATGATGCACCGGAAATGCCACAAATTCCCAAAAATGACGCACTTGCCAAAGCAAAGGAAGCCTACACCAAGGCATTGGCATTGGCTGAACAAATTTCTGCCAAGGTTCTCTTGTGGTCGGCGTGGCAGGGGCTTGGCTATTGTGCATATCAGGAAGGAAACCTTGAGCAAGCCTACAAGTACTATACGCAAGCCATTGACCTTGTTACCGGAATGCGTGCTGATTTAGCCAGCGTGTCCTTGCTTGGTGAGTATATGGCCGGCAAGGAAGATCTTTATGGCGAAGCTCGTGAAGTGTGCGCTGCCCTTTACGCCAAAACCAAGCAGCAGAAATATTTAGAAAAGCAAATTCAATTTGATGAAACCTTGCGCAATGAAATATCCAAGGCAAGTCTTGCCTTGGTGAAGGTGCAATTTGATGACCCTCAAAAGCAGCTTGCGTATGAAAAGCTTGTAACCCTTGGCAAAGAGCAGGAAAAAGCTGAAAAAGCCATTCCCATGGTGGTAAAACCCAGCAAGAATATGAATGCCGAAGCCAAAAAGCAGAATGAGCTGCGCCAAAAAGAAGCGAAAAAGCAAATTGCTGTGGTGAAAAAAATTGATGCCGATTATAAAAAGCAATTGGCGGCTTGGGAAAAGAAGTATCCTGAAGACGCTGTTGTATTCCAGTCGGCCGCTCGTGTTGACATCAAGAAAATTCAAAAGAATTTAGAACCCGGTCAAGCTGTTTTGCAGTATCTGCCTTTGTCGGATAAGCTCATTATCATCGCCATGAGTAATAAGAAGGTTGAACAGTATATTGTGAATGTGGGGCAGGGCGAACTTGATAAAATTATTAAGAAAGAATTGCTTGTCGGCTATACTGAAAAGTACGGTCGTGGCAAGGTTAAAGGTTCGCACCAAGAAGAATTTAAACGCATTTGTGCGACCATGCATAAACTTTACCAATATTTGATAGAACCGGCCGAAGCCTTCATTGCCGATAAGAAGAAATTGTATTTCATTGCCAGTGGTTTTTTGGCACAGGTTCCTTTTGTGTCGCTTACCAAGGAGTATGATGAAAATACTGCCAACTTCTTAGTGGAAAAATACGATATTTCTCAAGTACGACCTTCATTTATTGAAAGCCTGTCCAGTCCGGTGCGTAAGGAGTCCTTGAAGACTTTGCTTGCCGTTGGCAACCCCAGAAATACCAATATTTTTATGCCGGATCTTCAAGGGGCAAAGAGAGAAGTGGAAAATGCTGATATTAGTATTTCACATGACTCAGCCATCAAGGATATCCGCTACGAAAAAAATGCCACTGAAGGGTGGTTTATAGATCAATTAAAAAGTGCGCAATATGAATATATTTATTTTGCCACACATGGCGTGCCATTTTCCGAAGTGTATCTTACTTACGTTACTATGTATAACAAGTATGCGGAACGACTTAAAAAAAGATTTGAAGGCAAACCAAGTGCAAATTTTAGAGAAGATCCAAACCAATATGAAATGCTGTCCTATGGCAAAGAGTATGTAGACAATCAACTTACCGGATTTTCGCCGGTGAACGGCTTTCTCTATCTGCAGGCCGGTAAAGATTTTCACTTTGGGCAAAACCAATCGGCTTTGGCAAGTAAGGACGATGGACTTTTCACCATTACCGATATTATGCGCCTTGACAAAAAGTCCTTTGATAAAACGAAGGTTGTAATACTCTCTGCGTGTAACACAGCTGTTACTTTTGCCCCGAAAACTCTTAAAAATGAAACCACCAGTGATGCTATGTCCTCGGAAGACGTGGAAAAAAGTTTGCGTAAGGCCGGTTGGATACCCGGTGTTGACCAAGTGAGCTTTGTGGATGTTTTTATGCGTCGCGGGGTGAGCAATGTTTACGGGACACTTTGGTTTGTGGATGACGAATCATCTTCATATATTTTATCGCAATTTATGAAGAATTTGCAAAATGCCGGCAGTGACGCTGACATAGTGCATGTGTATTCACATACTTTGCGTGAGTATTTGAGACTTTCCAAAGCTAATAATAAACCCATTAACCATCCCATGCCCATTCAGCCTTTCTTATGGGCGGCAGGTGCTTTTTTTGGAAAATAAAAGAGCTAGAGGATTTACACTCTTATAGCTTTATAATTAAACAACATTTAACATGAGGAGACAGGAATGAACGTGAAAAGTAAAAAAATGAAGAAAACTCTTTTGTGGATCTTGGCTTTGACCTTGACTGCCGGTTTGGTGTACGCCGCTGCAGATTTGATGGGTCAAACAAATAAACAAGCCGCCGATGCTTGCAGCAACTCAACAGATATGGAAATGGCTACCCTTGACAGCGTAAAAAAACCTGCGCCTGCAAAACAAAGTGGCAATGTAAATTGGGGCAGAATCAATGGTCTTGAGAGACAACTTAAAGGCATTGATGCTCGTTACAAAGTTGCTGCCGATAGAGCCGGTGCCGAAAAAACCCAAGGTTCCGTATCCGAAGGTACACGCAGTAACGGTATGGCACTTGCTCAGCAATATAACAGTGTTGCCATGCAGCTTGCCGATGTCTATCAAAACAATAACATGATTACTCGTGCCAATACCATTCGTGAACTTGGCAACACCCGTCTTGCCAACGCTGAAATGACCTTTAATGACGTTTCCAGCGATCGTATCAGTGCTTATAAAGCTGCTTCCGCTAAGCTTGCTGCAGCCAGAAAAGCATATCTTGGTGAAAACGACTTGTCTGATCAAGATCGTCAATACCTTAAGGGTTCTGTGTTGCCACGTGTTCAATCAAGTGCTGCTAACTTAGGTGAAATAGTTAAGCTCGTTGGTGCCATCTTATTGCAAGTTACCCAACAAAGCGGTGGTCTTTCCGTCGGTTCCATTGGTGGTTGCGCAAAGCAAGCCGCAACCGATGCCGTTGTAAGTGCTGCTACTACAGGTGACATATCTAATATTACCAACTTGATTGGACCGTTAAAATCCCTTCTTTCTCTTGTAGAAGGCTTGGTGGGTGATTCAGAATCCTTTATTTCTGATCTGTCCGCTTTATAATCTTTAATCAACTTTTAACGGCTTTAGAAAAGTCACGCTATGTTCTAGGGGAGGGGACTCCCCTAGACGCGAAAGAAATCAAAACTTGGGAATTTTATGAAGAAAAACCTTCTACTGACCATGTCGTTTGTGCTCATGTTAGTATTACCGGTTCGTGCTGAAATTTTGAAGGATGTTTATGAAGAATACCTTGAGATGTCGGAACCGGACCCAGATACAGCTTTGAAGTTACTTTTTGAAGAATATTCTAAACTTGCTGATGAGCAAATGCAAAGTGTGCAAGGTTTTCCGGGGCGTATTATTGGTGATTTACCTGCGGAATATAAAGCTTATTTTTCGCAAAAATGGAAAATGCGTTCTGTGAGCTATGAACTGTATTTCGCCGACTCAAGACAACTTGCCGAGTCAGTTTTTGAATTGGCCATATTTGCCAATGATGTGGACGCAGACTTTCCCAAGGATAGATTTTTGCGAGGCGTGCTTGGTTTTCACTATTCAAGTAATCAAGTTTTGGACTTTGCCAATAGCTTGTACAAAAAAGGTCTTTTGGCAAATGACTATCCTTACCTCATAAGATTGTTGCTTGAAGATAAGGTTTTACTGTTAACAGCTGAAGGGTTTAAGTTTTCCGATGACATACGTCACGTTCTGGCAGCTTCTGCCGGAAAAAAACGCACATTTGCGTCAACCTTAGAGCACGAAAGGTTGCATGTTTTTTGGGATGAAGATGATGAGTTACGGGAAAAGCAAATTAAAAAATGGAATGCGCTTAGCGATGAGCAAAAGAGTAAAATTAAGAAAGAATTGCATCAATACGCTAAGAATAATGAAGCACAGTTCATAGAAGAATGGTCGGTGCATTCCACAGAAAAATCTAATTTTTCATTGTATTAATTAAGTATCAAGGAGTTCTTATGAAAAAAAATGTTTTTTATTTTTTGGCAACCTGCTTCACTTTTTTGATAGTAGCATCTGCGACTAATGCTTCGGCAGGTCGTCTTAATTTTATGCTGACCAACTTAACGCCGCAAGATATCACCGAAGTGTCCATTGCACCTACCAACGCTCCATATAATTCAACGGGTAACTTGTTAAATACTAAGTTGGAAGCAAACACTCGTTTGTATATAGGACCTAACTTCTATGGTAGTCAGCGTTATTGGAGTATTAGTTTAAAGTGGGCAAATGGTGTCCAAAATACATGGCATTATAACAGATTGACTCGTAATAATTCATATACTGCTTATGTATCATCAACAGGTAATGTAAATTTACGCCAAGGCTTTGAAAGAGCCTTCAATAGACCCGGATATGGTGGTTACGGTGCTTCATACATGCACCAAGGTTCATTTGGGAGCGTTTCTTTGAGTACTCCTGAAAAAATCAATGTAGCCAACGCTCCATCTCCTCGCCAACAACAGCAGCAAATGGTTGCTTCCAATACCAGACGCTCCACCCGTGATCTAGTTTTCGATGAAGATGATGAAGTGGCCGTACCAACTGCCGCTGACTCCATTGCAGCCACGACTACGGGTAAAAAAATAAGCGTAAAAGCCACCGTTGAGTTAACACGTGACGGAAAGCAAAGCACTGTACTTCCCACGGAAAACTTCAAAAGTGGTGACAAAGTTCGTTTGATTTTCACATCTAATACAGATGGTTATGTATATTGGGTCGCCAAGGGAACTTCCGGCCAGTATCAAGTGCTCTTCCCCGGAAAGAAAGTCGGTACGGATAACACTGTGGTGCGTAACAAAGAATATACAGTACCCAACAGAGGTGCATGGCGCTTTGATGATAAGAAAGGCACCGAAACTGTTGTTTGCTTGCTTGCACCCAATAAGATTGACGAACTTGAAAATGCCATCAAGCAAGCAGAAGGTGGCGACAAGGCCGCAGCTTCTGCTACCATTGCTGCGCTTGTGGATAAGCATGAAACCGAGCGCACCACACGTGACCTTGTTTTTGAAGAAGAAGATAACGACGACGTGAATACTAAAATACAAACTTCAAGCGGTGACGAGCCCTTTGTGGGAACGTATGAGCTTAATCACCTCTAAGATTTTATAGTAAAGCATGGCTTTACATAGCTAATAATTTTCAACCCCTTTGCTTGCAGAGGGGTTTTTTATAATTGCTTAAGAACATAAAAGTGCATTCTTTATAGCTCTCCATTTGTTCAAATCTGCTTCATTCCTAAAACTTGCATAGAATGCTTTTTACGAGTAATATATTC
>CAYJHK010000013.1:0-21618 GCA_964369515.1 uncultured Desulfovibrionaceae bacterium | reverse complement strand
CTCAAGTAGCCAAGAAATTTTTATATGTTAATGAGAATTATTAACACATTCAGAATCACGTGGTTCAAGGGAGTTTTCAGTGATTATGCACCGCTTTCGTGCATAAACACTGCAATATTTACAAACAAAAAGACCCCTGCTAACAACAAGGGTCTTTCAGTGAGGAGTATATGTAAAGTAAGTTAGGGTTAATATTCGGTGCCTTATATATTAAAAGCGAGTTTCACGCCCTTTGCTTGTAAATGCAGTTGTTTAGGTGATATTCTATTCAACACCCATGCGATGCTGTTGCTTTCTTTGGTTATTTTTGCCATGACGGCCTTTTCCTCTGCCATTTTCGGCAAATTTTCTTCCTTGACCCATGCGTTGAAAGGTGGTGCCGGGTTCAAGACCCAAAGCCTTGTCAATGGAAAATGCAAGATTTTTGCGTTCTTGATGCATTTGTGAGCGCAAAGATACCATTTCTTCCGCAACGCTTTTCACCGCACTTACATCCGGATTTGTTGCGTTTTGCAAAGCTTTAAGCTCTTGTTTTTTTACAAATAATTGTTCTTTAATTCCCCTTGTTCTTTCCTGCGAAACCTCACGCAAGCTGCGAATTTCTTTGCGTTGCTCGTCGGTGAGATTTTTCCGCCAGCTTTGTGCCTTGTGTTGTCCACGCTCATTGTCTATTTGGTTTGCATATACAGTGCCTACTGCCATAGTACCGCTGCTCAATACACAGAGCATTAAAACCTTTGCTAATATAGAATTTTTTCTCATGTTCATCTCCTTTTTTACTTTTGCAAGTTGAATTAGATATAGCAAATGGCGTGCCACAAGTGCATAAAATTGTAAGTGGTGATTTTTTAAGACATTAATTAATGGAAGATGGTTTTTAATCGTCAAGTCCTGTATGAAGTTTATACACCTTTGTTCGCAAGCTGCATATTTTTTTTACAGCTGCATATTTTTTTACAATGCAGATTTTGTCTCGAACAATGCTCTTTATGCTAAAAATAATAAATTCGTAAGTTTATACAAGGGGTACTTGTGATAGCTGTTAAAGTTCACATTAAAGAATTTCTTGACTTTTTAGCTTGCTCTGGGTATAGAAATTCTTTACTTACCTTATAAAGAGACGAGAAATTCCATGAACAATCCAGATGTCCTTGAAAAACCGAAAAAATCCAAATTCCGTGAATATGCCGAAGCCCTCTTAATAGCTATTGTTTTAGCACTCCTTATCAGAACATTTATAGTGCAAGCTTTTAAAATTCCTTCGGGATCCATGCTTGAAACCTTACAAATCGGCGATCATTTACTGGTAACAAAATTTTCTTATGGCGTGAAGATGCCCTTTAGCGATAGCTATATTATAGAAGGAGGCGAGCCTGCCTACGGTGATATTATAGTTTTTGAGTACCCTAAAGATCCAAATCTGGACTACATCAAACGTGTCGTTGGTCTTCCAGGCGATAGTATAGAAATTAAAAATAAGCAATTTTATCGCAATGGTAAGGAAGTTAAAGAGGATTATATTCGCCATTCGGATCCCAAGTCCATCTTTCCGACCCGTGATAATTTTGGCCCCATCACGGTTCCTGACGGTGAATACTTCGTGCTAGGTGATAATCGTGACGATTCGCAAGATTCACGCTTTTGGGGAACAGTTAAAAAATCTGCCATCCGTGGGAAGGCATGGCGCATATATTGGTCGGCCAACGGTTTTGACAACATTCGCTTCAATCGCATGGGTAAGGCTGTGGAATAGATGTTTGTTCAGCTAGCCAGTGGTAGTTTGCATGGGGTGGATGCATTACGAGTTGATATAGAAATCGACTTTGTGCGCAAAGGCATCCCTGCTTTCACCATGGTTGGCTTGGCTGAAGGTGCCGTTCGTGAATCCAAGGAGAGGGTTGCGGCGGCACTGCGTGCTTGCGGATTCACCATACCGGCAGCACGTATCACCGTAAACCTTGCGCCGGCCGACCGCAAAAAAGCCGGAACCGGTTATGATCTTCCCCTTGCGTTGGGACTTTTGGCGGCTAGTGGAGTTATTGATCCTGAAAGTTTGCGTGGTTGGTTCTTTGCTGCGGAATTGTCTCTTGACGGAAAATTAAAACCCATCGCCGGTATCTTGCCTCTTGCGGTTCTTGCACGCAACCAAAAAGCTCGTGGGCTTATGGTGTCTCCGAGCAACGCTCAAGAAGGTGCGGTTGTGCAAAACATTCCTGTTTTTGCTCCTTACAGTCTTTTGGAATGCGTGAACATTCTCAGAGGGCAAGGCGGACATCAACCGGTAACCTTTGCCAATAATTCACCTAACGCCACAGACGGTCATGTGTCTGGGCTTGCTCCACTGGATTTTTCTGAAGTAAAAGGGCAATTTGCCGCCAAACGTGCTCTTGAAATCGCAGCAGCCGGCGGACACAATGTTTTGCTCATCGGCCCACCCGGAAGTGGGAAAACCATGCTGGCCAAGCGTTTGCCCAGTATCCTCCCGCCACTTTCTTTCGAAGAGGCACTTGAAGTTACCAAGATATATAGCGTTGCCGGAAAGTTACCGCAAGGCATGGGTCTTATTCATGTACGCCCATTTCGTGCTCCGCATCATACCATCTCCGATGTTGCGCTCATCGGCGGCGGCAATATTCCACGCCCGGGGGAAGTGTCGCTTAGTCATAGGGGTGTGTTATTCTTGGATGAATTTCCTGAGTACAAAAAATCTACACTCGAAGTTTTGCGACAACCTCTGGAAGATGGAACCGTAAGCATAGCAAGGGCAAGCCAGTCGGTCACCTTTCCTGCCGCTTGTATGCTGATTGCGGCCATGAACCCTTGTCCTTGCGGGTACCATGGTGATAAAACACATACCTGTCAGTGTTCTGCTCAACAAATCTCTAAATATGCAGGAAAGTTATCCGGACCTCTGCTGGATCGCATAGATTTACACATCGAAGTTCCTGCCGTGCCCTATGAGGATTTACGCCAAGTTTCAAAGGACAACAGCCAAAGTTCTGCCGCCATGCGAGAGCGTGCACTTTCTGCACGCAAGCTTCAAAGTATGCGCTACCAAGGTACGCACTGCCTATGCAATGCCATGCTTTCCGGAAAGATGCTGGAAGAATTTTGCGCATTGGATGCTAAGGGTGCTGCCGGCCTTGAGCGTGTGGTGCGTGGGCTTGGGCTTTCTGCACGCTCATACACAAGAATTTTGCGTCTGGCTCGCACCATTGCCGACCTTGAAAACGTACCGCATATCTTACACACACATATTCACGAAGCTGTGGCTTTGCGTGCCCTTGACCGCCAGAGCATATGAGCGGTTAACTACTTATCTTAATAAAGCATAATATTTTGTCTCTTTACGAGTTAATCACGTGATAGCCTAAAGTTATACCTAAAAAATTCGCTTGAAGTTTCAGTAGAAAAACAGTAGTAGGAAATGAGTGTGATTATTTGCCCTTTATGTGTTAACGATTAAAGTGTGGGATTTTAAATAATACTGAATTAATTTCAATATTTCCGTCTGCACAAAATGGGATAATTGAATTACAC
Source organism: uncultured Desulfovibrionaceae bacterium (assembly GCA_964369515.1). GTDB lineage: Bacteria > Desulfobacterota > Desulfovibrionia > Desulfovibrionales > Desulfovibrionaceae > CAYJAD01. The sequence goes on along the minus strand of CAYJHK010000013.1, from coordinate 18,078 downwards.
ATGCTTTTTTAGTTTCGCTTAAATAATAGGCGACAGTAAATGTTTCGGAGGATTTATGTCTAGTGGCTTGTATTTTATTTTAGCCGTTGTAGCATTGTTTGCTGGCTATGCCATTTATGGTACGTTTGTGGATAAAGTTTTTGGTTCGGATCCCAACAAGGCAACACCGGCAATAGCCAAGGCGGATGGCGTTGATTTTGTAAACATGAGCCGAGGCAGAATTTGGCTTATTCAACTTTTAAATATTGCCGGTGTCGGGCCGATTTTTGGCCCCATCCTTGGCGCACTCTATGGGCCTGCCGCTCTACTGTGGATTGTATTCGGTTCCATTTTTGCTGGAGCTGTGCATGATTATTTGTCCGGTATGATGTCCGTACGTTACGGCGGCGACAATGTCCCAAATATAGTCGGCTACACTTTAGGCAAGGGATTTAAACAAATAATGCGAGTGCTTGCAGTGGTTCTCCTCTTGCTTGTAGGTGTTGTATTTGTAACCGCTCCTGCAAAAATGCTTTCAAATCTCACTTCAGCCGCCATAAGCACCCCCATTTGGATCGTCATTATTTTTGCCTATTATTTCCTGGCAACCATTTTGCCCATCGACAAGATTATCGGACGTCTTTACCCCGTCTTCGGTGCCGTGCTTATTATTATGGCACTTGGTATTACCGGTATGCTTTTCCTTGATGGGCATGATTTTTATCCGGCTGCCGAGTGGACAAATCAACACCCCAAGGAATTACCCTTGTGGCCGCTCATGTTTATCACCATTGCTTGCGGTGCCATCAGTGGCTTCCACGCCACCCAATCGCCGCTCATGGCTCGTTGCGTTGAAAGTGAAAAGCTTGGCAAACCTGTCTTTTATGGTAGCATGATTGCCGAAGGCTTCATTGCGCTGGTATGGGCCACCGTTGGCATGACTTTTTATCAAACGCCGCAAGCACTGCAAGCAGCCTTGGACGCCGGCGGTCCCAGTAATGTTGTACACTCTGCTTCCTATGCACTTATGGGTAGTGTTGGCGGCTTATTAGCCGTCATTGGCGTTATTATCCTGCCCATTACCTCCGGTGATACGGCCTTCCGTGCGGCACGCCTTACCATTGCGGAAGTGACCGGCTACTCCCAAAAAGATATTGCCAAACGCCTTACCATTGCTGTGCCACTCTTTCTCGTCGGCGCAGTACTTACTCAGGTAGACTTTAACGTCTTATGGAGATATTTTGGCTGGGCAAATCAAACGTTGGCGGCCATTGTTCTTTGGGCAGGTGCGGCCTATTTGTATCGTAATGGACGTTTCCATTTCATAGCCTCTGTTCCTGCCGTTGTCATGACGGCTGCAACTGTAAGTTATATTTGTTATATGAAGGGTTTAGGATTTGGCTTGCCCATCATGACTGCCAATATCATCGGTGCCGCTGTTGCTGTGCTCGCTTTTGTGGTCTTCATCCTTAAAGGCAAAACCGCCGCTGTTGAGCAATACACCGGTTAGTAATTTTGTGGTATTATAATCATTAGCGCCGGAAGGAGTTGTTTTCATAAACTTTTTCCGGCACTTTTTTTATCCATCGTCATGACATCTTCGAGGTACTGCTTACAAAACTCGCTCCAGCACAAAACGCAGGCGATGTGTATATTGATGCTGCGCTTTGAGGCATTCTTGCCAGCCTTGGATAAGCTCATGTCGTGTGTGCGCTGAAAGATTTTTTATGCGGCTCAGTAAATCTTTTGGACGATGACAGGTAATGGGGCGAGTGAGTTCTTTGGGGAAAATATCTAACCCGGGAGTGTCATTTGTCCATAAAAATCCTCCTGCTGCCCATACGTCAAAATGTCGCTGCGTAAGCCCGTGTGGTAACAGTAGGGAGGTGACGTTCAAAACGCTGTTTGCGTTGCCATAAACTGCCGCCAGTGATCCATAATAATCAAGCTCATTATGGAAAATATGCGCCGGAGCTTGCGGCAACAAAGCCTGCCAGAGGGGTGCATCCCCAAACACAGCGCAAGGAATGCCGGTTAACGCTTTAAGCCACTGTACCCTTTGAGCTTGAGCGCACAATTCAGCCCCATGTCCCACTCGGCGCACTTCGTTTTTCGGCCAAAATTTCCCTGCACTATTTTCTTGGAAAATCCGCTGTGTCCACCAATGAAAGTCGGGTTTTTGCGCAGAATTGTCTAAATCTAAGAGCGTAAGTGCTGCCTGCATATCTGCTTCTTGCACAGGACTTGCGGCAAAAAAATGCGCCTTATCCGGAAAGGCCGCTCGCCCGACAAAGATGCATTGCGCTGTGTCCAGTATTTTCTGCGCCGTCAAATTTTCTTGCGTTTGCGTATACATATGCTGAGCAGTGGCTAGCGGTAAATGATATACATTTTCCGCACCTTCCCTGCGTAAATCATTTATAAATGAAGCGTCCGTCACGAAAAGATGCGCCTTTTTCCACCACGGTAGGCGTAATTTTGTGAGCACATGCCAAGGATTATCCACAAACCACACGGCCACCGCAATGTTTAAGCCTTGCATCAGCGAAAATGTATATCCATCTGCGTCAAGCCCCTGTAAGTTTATGGAAAAAAAGAGCTGCGCTCCATGGCTTTGCTCTGATAATTCCGGCATACTCAGCGTCGGATTTTTAGGGTTAATGCCTACGCACCTTGTTTCAAAGCTAAGTTCTTCAAAGGCAGTGCATATTTCACGGTGCAAGAGTTGGTCGGCACAGCTGCCCATAAGTACTTGTTTTATTGTAGTTTGCTTCAATCCGGCGGCAATAGCTGCGGTACTTCTATAATTCGCTAAAATTTGAGCCAGTATGGGCATCCAAAATGTGGTGTCCAGTAGTAAATTTTGCTTGAACCACCAATAAACCATAGGATGTTCACTGCTTTCCATAAGCTTCACAAGCTCACTTGGTACTAATTTTTGCCAATGCTTTGGTATGTACGTTGTTAAATCAACACCTTGCTTGCTTAGCTCAACTTCCAGCGCAGGATTTTCAAGGTAGAAAACCTTGGTACTTGCCATTTCAAGGGTGGCATGAGCGTATTGCGCACCGGAATTATACCCTATGCCAAGCAGAATATGCACGCTTTCGTGGGAAAAGCTGCCCTCAACACCGACGGGATGCAGGCAAGTGAAAGCCCCTTGCCCGGAATTAATGCTTATGCGTTGCCCGTGTACATTGGGTGCTTGAATGCGGTTTATGCGTGGGAGCGAGGATGAGACGTCTTTGTTTTCATGCATAATAAAACCTCAATATAACAGAATTATATACAATTTTCAGCGTAAAAATTACAGTTTTATAACTTAAGAAAGTATTGATTAATAATAAAAATAAAAAAATGAACAATTTATAAAATGAATGCAGCATAAATAAATACTTGGCGTTGAGTAGTTTTTAGCATATATTTCCTTTCGGTGAAACTATGAAAGAATACAGAGATTATTATTTTCGCAAAGCCAAGGAACAAAGTTATCCTGCACGTTCCGTGTACAAGCTAAAAGAGATTGACAATAAATTCAAAATCTTTAAGCGAGGCATGAAGGTGCTTGATCTTGGTGCTGCTCCCGGATCTTGGTCCCTTGGCGCAGCTGAAAGAGTTGGCAAGGAAGGGCTTGTGCTGGCAGCAGATATTCAAAGCACCGAGACAAATTTTCCATCAAATATCACATTTATGCAAGAAAATGTTTTTGAGCGCACGGCAGACTTTGAAGAAAAATTGCACACGCTTGGCCCCTTTGATGTAATCATGAGTGATATGGCACCAAAAACCACCGGGACAAAGTTTAGCGACCAAGCTCGTTCCTTGGAATTATGCCTTGAGGCCTTTCAAATCGCTTTGTTGCACTTAAAGCCCGACGGAAGCTTTGTATTCAAAATCTTCATGGGGCCGGATATTCAAGAAATTCTCACTCCCATGCGCAAGGTGTTTAGTAAGGTTAAATCCTTTAAGCCCAAAAGTTCACGCCAAGAAAGCAAGGAGACGTTCTTTGTGGGTGTGGGGTTTAAGGGCAGTGAAGTAGAGTGAGAACTTTTTGATAATCGGTGAAGAAAGAATTTTCGATAAGCATAAGAACACAAAAATATTAATTATATAAACAAGCTTCAAAGGAGAAAATATTATGGCTGGGCATAGTAAATGGGCGAATATTCAACATCGTAAAGGACGTCAAGATGCCAAACGTGGCAAAATTTTTACCAAGGCTGCGAAAGAAATAATTATTGCCGCCAAAGCCGGCGGTGACCCCACAGGCAACGCTCGATTGCGTGCAGCCATTGCTGCAGCCAAGGCGGTCAATTTGCCTAAGGACAAAATTGAAGGCGCTATCCGTAAAGGTACAGGTGAGGATGCCGGCGGTGAACTCTTTGAAATATCATACGAAGGCTATGCTCCCGGTGGTATCGCCGTTATTGTGGAAACGGCTACGGATAATAAAAATCGCACAGTTGCAGAGGTACGCCATTTGCTGACCAAGCACGGCGGCTCCATGGGGGAGACGGGCTGCGTTACGTTTATGTTTGACCGTAAGGGCGTAATTAGTATTGAGAAAAGTAAGTACGACGAAAACGCCATGATGGAAGTTGCTCTTGAGGCCGGTGCCGATGATGTTATTGATGACGGCGATACTTGGACAATACATACAGCGTTAACCGATTTTGCGGCAGTTCGTGATTCTTTGGAATCTCAGGGTGTTGAAATGATTTCAGCAGAACTTGCCATGATTGCACAGAACACCATTGCCCTTGAGGCGGATACTGCACGTAAGGTGTTAAAGCTTATGGACGCTCTTGACGAATGTGATGACGTGCAAAATGTCTATGCTAATTTCGACATTTCTGAAGAAGTTTTGGCCGAACTAGAATAAAATCATGCGTGTCATTGGAATTGACCCCGGCTCGCGTGTGACGGGCTGGGGCATTATTGAAGAAAAGTCAAGTGGCGTGCGCTTGATTGATTATGGTGCCATTGTCACACAGCGCAAGCAAGATGTACCTTTTTCACAACGGCTTGCGCATATTTACCACGAATTGCAACTTGTAATTTCCTATCATAATCCGCAAGAAGCCGCCATCGAAGAAGTTTTTGCGGCTAAAAATCTTAAATCTGCCTTAAAACTTGGGCAGGCAAGGGGGGCGGCGGTGGCAGCATGTGCAACGCATAATTTAGCCGTTTTCGATTATGAGCCCACCTTAGTTAAAAAATCCTTGGTGGGCGTTGGACGAGCCGAAAAAACGCAAGTGGCTTATATGGTGCGACTTTTACTTAGCACTAAACAGGAATTTCCCTTAGACACCAGCGATGCCTTGGCTGTGGCACTTTGTCATCTTAACTCACGTAAATTCTTGCAGAAGATCTAGGTATCCAGCTATGTGCGTTCGGCAATGGCCGCACTGATTAAAGCCTCAGCCACCAATTTCCCGTCAACATAGGCTTTCGCCTCGAGCTTGCAAAGATTCAACTTCCTGCGTGGATTACTGCATTCAAGGTCTAGGCGATCGCCGGGGACAACTTGCTTACGAAATTTAACCTTATCTAGGCCGGTGAAAAGAAATATTTTCGAGCTGGTGTCTTCCATATCAGCCGTGCACAGAAGTGCTCCGGCTTGCGCCAAGGCTTCGAGAATGAGAACGCCCGGCATAATGGGCAAATCTGGAAAATGTCCTTGAAAGAATGGCTCGTTAAAGGTCACATTTTTATATGCTTTTATGTGCGAGTTTGGTACAAGTTCCGTGACTCTGTCCACAAGCAAAAATGGGTAGCGATGGGGCAAAATGGAGAGGATTTTTTGTAAGTCCATATTTTTTTCCGTTATTAGTTAAATAGTTCAGATGGCAATTTAAACGTTTAGCCTTCTGCCGGCTCAATAAAATGAACAAACAGAAGGCTAAAAAAACTCATTGGGCACTATTTATATTATTTTTTGGGTTGCTCTTTTGGTTGTTCGGTCTTTCCACCTTCTTTCCATACTTTATTCACATGCCTGAGAACTTCGGAAGTAAGATCCATGCTTTTTTCTGCATACATAACGCCGCCGCTATTCCAGTCAACAATAAAGTTAAGACCCTTTTCTTGTGCGATGTTATAAGCAGCTGAGAAGGCTAAACGTGTAATTTCTTGACGAATTTTGATTTGATCCTTTTCCACTTCACGAGCCATGCCATATTGTTGTTCGTCGAATTTACGCTTAAGCTTTACATATTCCACTTGTTTTTTTTCAGTGGGTTTCTTTTGTAAGTCTTCCATTTTCTTTTGCAATGTTTTGTATTCTGCCTCAAGCTTTTTCTTTATCGGGCCGTATTTTTTTTCCATTTTTTGCATTGCGTCCTTAGCTGGATCGCTTTCTGAGCCGATGACCTGCATATCAACAACGCCAATCTTCAATTCTGCAAGAGCAACACTTGCATTTAAAATACACAGAGCAAAAGCCAAAAATAACACTTTACGCATGGAATTCTCCTTCCATTTATCGGTTGTAGATTGTAAAAACATATTCCGCTGGAAAAGAGGAATAATAACGTACCAATTAATTTTTTAGGTATAGTCCAGAAGACATCTAAAGGCAAGCAGAAAAAATGCTGCAAATTTCTTTGCTCAAGTCGAGAGTTAGCCGCTTTGCTTTCTTAAATTTCTTTTAAGCCTTACATAGTCAAAGCTTGTATAATTTGGCTGTTCCGCTTGACTCTACAGATGGCAAGCGGAACAGTGGACAAACTCTTATTTTAAGCCATATATTTGAGCACGACTCTGTGTTTTTTGCGCCCAATTCAAATGCGTTGTTTTTTCAGACATGCATCCGTACATGCGAAAAACAGCGGGATTTTCCGGCGCGGCAAGGGCCGCTGCCGTCTCTAAATCAGATTCTTTGACTTTGTATGCATTTTCAACCACATCTATTTGCATGGGGTGTATAATACTTTTGAGATAAAACCCGTGCAGTAAATCCAATTCTACTTCTTTGCGTAAGGTTTCATGGGCATCGATGCATTCAAAAACAGGCGCACTGAGTATAAAACCGTAGGGAATAAAGATGGTGGCAAGGGATTTTAAGGTGAAAGAAAGAGCTGTATCATAGATTGTATGCTCAGGTTGTCTACGAACCCCCAATAAATTCAATAAGTCTAAACCGCCGATACGTATAGCCGCAATACTGTTTCTTTGAGGAGAGCTCAAAAAGGCATCACGCAGATCAGTCATTTTATGCAGGCAAAAAGTATCCAGACTTTCTAAAATGGGCATAATAAAGAATTGCGGATGCTTTTCCAAAATAGAAAACCATGCCGGCATATTTTCCAATGTAAATTTCGGCAAAGCAAAGCCTTGAATTGAATGGATATTTTCCATGTTTAATATTCTCTGCAAAACTTCTGGAGAGCGAGGCCGTATAAAGCAGTACGGTCTTTTTTCCGGCATATTGTGCTTCATATCGTTCAAACACGCTTGTATATTGTCTAAAGCGCTGTCTACTTCAAAATCCTTAATGGCGTCTTCTGTGCAAAAAATAACTGAGCGCAAGCGTGGATATTTGGAGCCGCTGGCAATGGCTGTTAAATTATTCATGGTTGCCGGTAAGTATAGCGATGCACCTAGTTCAATAAAATCCATGTGTAATCATCCTTTAATAATAATACTTTGTATAATAGCTAAAGCAGTATAAGGCATTGTCTCTTCAAAGATAACGGGTACGCCCTTTTCTTGAGCAAGCCGTTCTATGTGTTGGCTTTCTATGCAATTTTTTTGGCGCAAAAAAACCATGTGCGGTACTCGTCGGAGCAGTACCCTTGTGGCTTCACCAATGCCGGGCTTGACATGATTTATATCCTTAATACCATAGTTTTTTTGTATATATTCTAAAAATTTCCAACGTTTGGTGAATATTTCTTGCGCACATTCTTTATTTTCTGAGGTTATGGTGAGTTGTTCTTCACATAAGCATCGTTGTACATTTGTAAAAATTTCTTCAACAAAAACGGTGGAAAGGTCTTCTTTATGCCATTTTTCATAATAAACGCAGGCATGGAAATCCTTTTCGCCCACAAGTTGCGCATTCAGCACCGAACGACTGACCAAGCCCGAAACAATGGCATTTAAGATGCTGGAAGGCAACAAATAATCTTGGTTTGTGGCGGAGAAAGCAGCTTTGCCACATAAGTCTGACACAACAAAAAGTTCCGGAGCAATGTCAATGCCACAGCTTTCATGGAACACCTTCAAGGATTTTTCCAGAGCGGTATTGATAACCCCTTTTCCTGTCCAGCCGTCGATAAAAAAGATGCTTTGTATAGGTTTTTTGGCATCGTGAAGAATATATTTGAGGGCATTATAATCTAAACCGATATCTCGAATGATGGATATGGAGTAATGCGTAACATCTTCGCCTAAATGCTCCAATGTTCTTTTGAGCAAAGCTCCCACGGGTGTTCCCGCCCTTGCCAGCGAAACAAGCGTGATTGTTGGGCTTTGTCTGCGGATTTTTTCGCTTATAATAATTCGTGCCAAGGCTAAAATATCTTGAGCAAAGCGTAAGGCGTTATTTGCCATGGCCTGCTCAAAAAGCTCCATATAATCTTTTGACGGCAAGTGCTCCTCACTGAGCATTTCGCTGTAATGTTTTTGCTTTGACTGAATAAACCTTTCTTTGGCTTCAACATCCATAAATTCCATGGTAACCGGCTTAAGCAAAAATTGAACGTCGTGGGGGGAGTAGCTCCCTGAGAAAATATTCTTCATGAAAATTTAATCTTCTTAATTTGCGAATTTTGGGGCACAAGAGCATAATCACACAAAGCCATGAAATCCAAATCAATCAAGCTATCGCCAAAACCAAGGGTCATATATTTTTCACCTAAGGGATTAATATAGGTATCAATATAATATCGAAGGGCATAGGCTTTATTTAAGCAACAAGGAATAAAGGCTACATTATTATCATTGTGATGGACAAACCAATCTTTGGGAGCGTCCAAAAAAGTACCGGATGATTCCACAATAATGGGTAGGTGATCATTTTCAGGATCCATATTTTTTATAACAACATAAAAATGCAGACCATCTTGCGTAATAAGCCTCGGTCTGATTTCCAAATGTTGCAGTGCAGCAAACTCCAATATCCTTTGCAAAATATTTTCCATGCTCGCTTGAAAAGGAAGGAGCTTTTCTTCCATGCTTTTCTTCCAGACTATGTCTTCTGTCTTATCTTCCCGTAAAATAGTTGCCCCATAATTAAGAATGGCACCATGGAATGAATGCCAAGGGGGCAAGGAGACACGACTAAATGCATCTAAATTTCGGGCTGTTACGGGAACAATATGTGCATGTTCAAAAAGTGCAAGTAAAGATTGCTGCTTGGGTGAACTATAGGACAAAGCTTTTCCTTCTTTGGAGACAGCCATGGGAATAAAATGTTCTTGCTCTAAGTTACTTTCAGTGCATTCTACCTTCCTCAAAGAGTTAAATAATGTGTCGTCAAGGTCAGTAAAGACGTATATTTTCATGTAACCATCCCATAATTTAACTTTCTCAAAGACTTATTAAAGGCTTTTTTAATGGTCGGCTGTGTATTATGAACCATATTTAACATCTTCCTCTGTGAAGAAACAACAAGTTGCACCTAAGGTTTCAGCAAGTTGATGTTCTTCAGGTAAGGAGGCCGTCTCATAACATACTACAACATTGTCATACTGACCACATTGCACATTATATAAGTAATTATCAATATTTTCATGGTAGTTATCCACGAATGACAATATGGATTTTATATCATGCCCATGCAAAATGGGTGAGCGTGTCGTTGCCTGAAAGTAGACTTCATGTCCTTGGTTTTCCAGAGCAAGGGCAAGCCTATAGGGTTCGTACATAAATTCTCCACTGCCAAGCACCAAGACATTACCCATGGAAGGAACGGTATAAGGTAATGTCTGCGCTTTCCAAGTATTCGGAAAAATACCTAATCTACCACTTTTCGAGGGCAAGATGTGCTTATGCTGTGAGTAACTTGTGCGAGGTACAATTTCTTGCAGTTTCACATTTTGCGCAGCTTCAAAGGAAAAACTTCCATGTAACAAAGAAATACTTTCCACTGCAAAGGGAATTTCTTCTTGTAAGTGTGCTAAGCCTTTGGAACCTGTCATATCTATAAGCGTTATGATTATGACACGTTTAAGCTGTGGCATGTGTTTTTCTAAGCTTTTTATGAGATTTAAGAAAGTTTTGCCTGTGGTGACTTCATCGTCAATCATCACAAGGGTGTCGGCTTTATGTATGGTTTCTGCGGCTATGTCTTGCGGTGGTAAATGCAGCCATTGTTCCACGGCGTGGCTGTGTTCTTCCGAAAATGCAATTTTTTGCACATCGTCCAGCGGATAACGTGTGGTGTGTGAATATAAAGAACGATGCCCGGTCATAGCACAAAATTCTTCAAAGACCCCTCGTCCCAGCGCAGTTGCCGTCTCAGCAATACCCACAAAGTATGGAGAAGTAGAAAAAGTAAATTTGCTCAACTGCAATGCAAGCTCTTTATGAATGGATTGCATTACAGACGGTTTAACAGGCCAATGCTTGCCAAGAACTTTGCTTATGAATAAAAAACCACGTTTGGCATTATTCCGAGCAGCAAAGCCTATTAAACTGCCCAAGTCAAATTTACTTTTTTCTACATCTAAATGTAATGTACCGGTGGTAATTTTTACATGCATCATTTAAAATTAATTTCTGTGCAATAAAAATTACGCAAAACTTGCCACTTGCGTTGCAATATCTTGAATGGTTTTACCGTTGGTAGGTTCACCGATGGCGTGCATTTTCCACTCACCGTTGTGTAAATATACTTTCGCCATAATCATAGCGGTATGATTTCCACCACCACTAAGAGTAATACGTGCCACTTCTTTTCCATTTCTGCTGTCAATTAAGCGGCAATAAGCATTGGCCACTTCATTAAATGTCTGTCCACGAAAACTATTCACAGTAAAAATAACGGATTTCACATTGGAGGAAATTCTAGACAAATCGACATTGATTTGTTCGTCATCGCCGTCACCATCACCCGTCAAGTTGTCGCCTGTATGTACAATGCTGTTATCGTTGCTTTTTAACTTCCCAAAATACACTGCGTCAAGTATGTTCTTATTTTCATCAAACACGATACAAGAAGCATCTAAATCAATGGATCCGGAAGAAGAAACCAATTTAGAAAAGAAACCTTTCTTTTCACTTTGGGCAGGATCCCAGCCAACCCCCATGGTTATGAGAGATAAAGCTGACCCTGCTTCCTTTTCCAATGAAATTTTTTGTCCTTTAGTAAGAGATATTGCCATGGATTCCCCTGTTAAGTTTTAATTTGTTAAGATTTTTACTACACAAAATCTGTTGCGTCGAGACCAAGTTCCCTGCAAATTTCATCCATTGCTTTCTTTTCGTCATCATCAAAAACACCGTCGGCATTGGCAATGGCCACGGCAACACGCACAACCAAACGTGCTTGCTCGTTATTTCCCTTGACTCTGTTGACAAGCTTAAGGCATTCAGCCTTACCTATCATGGAATCAAACTCATAAGAATTATAAAGCTTATTGAAAACAGCAATAATATCATCTTGAGAAAAAGCCTTTAACTCTTCAGCTTGTTTAACATAGGCCAGAAGCTTTCTTTTTTCGTCCGGAGATACAACACCGTCAGCTGTGGCAATCATAACAGAGGAGGCAACGATGGCCTCCATAAAGGAGGAATTGCGAAATTTAGACACTTCACTTAATAAGGTGTCTTTCCCTTTCCGAATAGTATCAGACAATTTGCTAAATAAACTCATAAAAAATATCCTTAATTTTTAAAGTATTGCAGAATGTGGAAAAGCTACTTGTGGGAACTTCTCCACTGAAAACCATATCCATAAAATTCGTCACATTCTTTATGACCGGAAAAATATCGCTCTTCCTTCTGGAAATTAATAGATTGCCCGTCGTTGGTAATGAGTGCAACAACACAAAAAATGTCTCCCACATTTCGTTGACTGAGAGGGATAAAAATTTCATTGCCTTTTGTGTCAATGATGTTGATGCGAGCATTTACATCTTCAAAATTTGCAGTACCGTCATAAATGAGGGCAAAAATAACGACTTGCTCCAAGAATTCCGGACGATATATATGCATATTTTCGCCGTCTAAAGCCATACCTGTTCGGTCGTCTTTGTCCAAATAAATGTAGGGCGGGCTTGTCTTTGAGCCAAAACTTTCTCCCAAGGGCTGGATGACACCCATGTCACCATCCTTGCTACGCCAAAAACATCCAAGATCAAGATCTGCGCCGGATTTATTGCCGAAAAATAAATTGAATCCGCTACGTTTTGCCTCTATGGAGTCCCATTGGAGGTTGATGTGAAAATATTGTTCCTTGCCTTTATCCAACAGAACTTTATGAACAACTCCGGGCTTATCAAGACGTATTTTGGAAAGATTTATTGTCGGTGCTGGAGCAGGCGCAGGTTTTGGTTCAGGTCTCGGCGCAGGCGTCGGTGCCGGTTCAGTTTTTGGTTCAGGTGTCGGTGATGGGCTTGTTATCTCATCACCCCCAAAATGTTTCAATAAAGCAGACAGTCCACCATTAAAGCCTTGCCCCACTGCCGAGGCACGCCACACATTTTTAAGGTAAACTTCCCCTATGATAATAGCCGTTTCCGAGGTGAAATCTTTACCGCTAAACACATAGGATGCCACAACGCCGGAGGCATTTCTTATTTCAAATTTAGAGTTTTTGAGAGAGTAAAACGTTTTCTTGGTGTCAAGAGTTGCAGTAAACACAAGCCTTACAATGGAAGGGGGGAGCTTTTCTAAATGAATCCTAAATGTCTCATGGTAGCCATTTCCTTCTCCCATGGCAGAAATCGCCCCTTCCGGTGAAATTTTTTGATTATAGAATATGAAGTATCTGTCGTCTGAAAGTTGACCGTTTTCGTCAACTCCAAAACAACTTATATCAGCTAAGCCGCTTTTAAAACCGCAAAATATACCTATATCAAAACTTCGCCCGCAGTTTATTTTGTCGAGCTTAATTTTTTCACCTCTGACAAGCGTTTTCATAAATTTCCCAATCTCTCCTTAATGTTACGGTACAATACATAGACTTGAAATGAGAACTCACTACATTGCCCATGTTGTGCTTCCCGAAATAAGAGCTCTGCACAATTCAAAAAGGCATGGATTGCCGCGTCGCGTTGCTCTCGATATCCGTAAGGTTCGTTCCTCACCTAACGGCTACGCCTTCGGCGCCCTTCGGGTCGGTCTTCGCTCCTCGCAATGACTTGATTTTATAACGAAAGTCATTGCGAGCGCAGCGAAGCAATCCATGTATTTTGTCAATTCCGGGCATTGTGCAGAGCTCTCGAAATACTACATTTCTGAGAAGCACAACACAGTATATACTCTATCTCGCCATTCTTAAGCTTATAAATTATGAAGCTTATACGTTGACGCCGAAATTCTTAGCCATGGGACCAAGACCACCGGCATATCCTTGTCCAATGGCTTTGAACTTCCACTCATCGTTGTGCTTGTACACTTCACCAAAGATCATGGCCGTATCGGTGCTGCTGTCTTCGGAAAGGTCAAAGCGGGCAATTTCTTTGTTATCTGCCATATTTACAACACGGATATAAGCATTGGAAACCATACCGAAGTTTTGCTTACGCTCTTCAGCCTCGTGAATGGTCACTGCAATGGCGACTTTTTTAATATCCGCAGCCACTTTATCCAAGAAAATCTTGATGCCTTCATCGTCGCCGTCGCCGTCACCGGTTCTATTGTCGCCGGCATGTTCAACAGCTCCGTCGCCGGAAACTAAATTGCTGTAAAAGATAAAATCATTGTCCGCACGCACTTTACCGTCTTCTTTAAGCAAGAAAGCACTGGCATCCAGATCAAAATCTGTACCGTCTGTGCTTCTGGCATCCCAACCGAGACCCACAAGGATTTCTTTTAATCCGGGAGCTTCTTTAGAAAGAGAAACATTACCACCTTTAGCAAGAGAAACAGCCATTTTAAGCCTCCACAACTATGTTATAAATTAGTAAGGGTTCAGAAAATAGTATTAAATTTCTGAAATACATATATCGAATTATTTTTTGAGATGTGCTTTAATAAAGAACTTCTTTCCTAGATAGTATCGTCAAATTACGAATTTTTGAGTTTTATCAAGGAAGATGAACGAGCTTTGAGGGAGTGTATAGAGACATACATGACCGAAAAAGCTCGTAAAATCTGACACAGAGAAAACCAAAAAGGCGAATTTGACGACGCTATCTAAAACACATCACAATATTTATACATTTACACCGAAATTCTTAGCCATGGGGCCAAGACCGCCGGCATAACCTTGCCCGATGGCTTTGAACTTCCACTCATTATTGTGCTTGTACACCTCACCAAAGATCATAGCCGTTTCGGTGCTACTGTCTTCGGAAAGGTCAAAACGGGCAATTTCAATATTATCAGCCATGTTTACAACACGGATGTAAGCATTGGAAACCATGCCAAAGTTTTGGCTACGAACATCAGCATCGTGAATAGTAACCGAAATAGCAATTTTCTTTACATCCGAAGCCACTTTATCCAAGTAAATCTTGATAGCTTCATCATCGCCATCGCCATCACCTGTTCTATTATCGCCGGTATGCTCAACAGCACCGTCGGCGGAAAGCAAGTTATTGTAAAAGATAAAATCGCCGTCTGCACGTACCTTGCCGTCTTCTTTCAATAAGAAAGCGCTGGCATCAAGGTCAAATTCTTTCCCGTCTGTGCTTCTGGCATCCCAACCAAGACCCACAAGGATTTCATTTAATCCGGGGGCTTCTTTAGAAAGAGAAACATTACCGCCTTTAGAAAGAGAAACAGCCATTTTTAACCTCCTAAGGTTATTTTATGAGTTAGTAAAAGCTCAGAAATATAGTATTTAAATTTCTGAATAAATATTGGCAAAGCTATTTTTTCAATTTCCTGACAAGTTCTCCGAGAAGTAATACGGGAGATGTGCCGATGACAATAATCACCCAATCTCTGAATGAAATGGGTATGACGTTAAAGAACTCGCCCCCCACAGCCATAATAGCAACTTGTCCTGCGAAAATAAGAATGGCTATAACTACAAAACCCGAGCAATCCTTAAAGTTAAATGCCGAACGACCGGTATTGTACGCCCGTGCGTTAAACATATTCCAGAACTGGAGCATAACAAATATGGTGAAGAATAAGCTGAGTTCATACGATGACAGCCCGTTCTTTTCACCCAGTGACGTAGTCACTACATCGGTTAGGGTTGTAATACTTTGATATTCAAACATCCACGCAAGTCCCAAAAGGAACAATGAGAAGGCAATACCAATGCCTACAATACGGCGAGACATACTTTTGTCAATAATGAAAGCGTCTCGACTACGTGGAGGGCTTTGCATGACCTTTTTATCTGGGGGCAATGATGCCAACGCCATGGCTGCAAACGTATCCATAATAAGGTTTACCCAAAGCATCTGTGTTACAGTCAATGGAGATTGCGTACCCATGAAGGCACCAACAAGCACGGTAAGGCACGCCGTAACGTTGACTGTTAACTGGAACAAAATAAAGCGTTGGATGTTTTGATATAAGGAACGTCCCCACATGACAGCACGTCCGATACTTGTAAAGGAGTTGTCAACGATGGTTATGTCGCTTGCTTCTTTGGCAACAGCAGTGCCGTCACCCATGGATAAGCCCACATGGGCAGCATTAAGTGCAGGCGCATCGTTTGTTCCGTCACCGGTAACGGCAACAACTTCGTTACGCTCTTGCAAGGATTTAACCAAGCGTTCTTTGTCCAAAGGACGAGCACGGGCAATGATTTTAAAACCGTCCACTTTTTGCAGCAGCTCTTCATGGGACAATGCCGCAAATTCAGGGCCGGTGATGATGTTCTCATCGGTATCTTTTTCAGTCCATAAGCCGATTTGGCGTCCAATTTCCTTTGCTGTGCCTGTTGTATCGCCGGTAACAATTTTAATCTTTAAGCCGGCGGTTATGCAGTCTTCAATGGCTTGCGGAACGTCTTCACGTACAGGATCGGCGATGGCAACAATACCGATGAAAACTAAATTTTCTGCTGTGATGACACCGTCTTCAAAGGTTTTATCGCCGTCTTTTAAAATTTGATAGGCAAAGCCCAGAGTACGCATGGCTTGATTTTGATATTGTACAAGTTGCTCTGTGATTGCTTTTTCACTTATGCCGTCAGCGACGGATTGACACATGCCCAAAACAATTTCAGGAGCACCCTTTACATAAATAATTCTCTCTCCGCTGGCTGATTGCACGACAGAGGCCATACATTTTCTTAAAGTGGAGAAGGGAAGCTCGTCATGGGATACAGTGGCGGATTTTACAGCTTTATAATCAATGCCTTGGTCTTTAAGCCACAGCAATAAAGCACCTTCCGTGGGGTTGCCAAGCACAGAGGGCTTGTTCTCATCCGAAAGATCCAGCTGAGCTGTGCAGTTTACGGCAATGCTTTCTTTAATGAGCAAACTTGTGGCGTCATCACCAAGCTTTTGCTCAGCAAGACCATAAAAGTTTGTCTTATAAACCTTCATTTGATTTTGCGTTAAGGTACCTGTTTTGTCGGTACAAATAATAGTCGCCGCTCCCATGGTTTCACAGGCGTGCATTTTGCGCACAAGATTATTGGTCTTAAGCATTCTGCGCATACTGTAAGCAAGGCTCAGCGTCACCGCCATGGGCAGACCTTCGGGCACGGCAACAACAATAAGCGTTACGGCAATCATGATGGTTTTGAGAAAGTATGAAAGAAACTCCACCAGCACAAAGCTTTCTTGCGCACTGAAAAACATAATCATACGGCCTATGATGATTAAGCTGGCAATAACATAACTGGCTTTGGTTATTAAACCACCAAGGCGATCAAGTTGTTCGTTTAAGGGGGTTTGTACGCTGTCGTCAATTTGAGCGGCTTCAAATACCTTGCCGTTTTCCGTCATATCGCCAACGGCAAAAACACGAGCCAAGGCGTGCCCTTCGATGATTTTAGTACCACGCATAACGTGATTGGTGGGGAAGGTGGCTTCCTCGTCAAATCTTTCGGGATTGGTGTCTTTGCGACAAGTGGTTTCACCGGTCAGCGTTGATTCGTCCAGAAGTAAGGATGTGGCTTCGAGCAGCTCGGCATCGGCGGGTATTTCCGTCCCCGTATCCAAGATAACGACGTCGCCTACAACAACTTCACGTTTGGAAATGCCAATGGCATTGCCTTCACGAATAACATGCACAACTTCGTCATCGTTCACCTGATTTAAAATAGAAAATTCTTTATTGGCCTTCAGCTCAAAAACAAAAGCAAGACCTGTAGCCAAAAATATGGCTATAAAAATGCCCACAGGCTCAAAGAAGACAGTTGTTGATTTGCCTAAACCAAAGTATTCGTAAAAAGAAATACAAATGGAAAGAAATCCCGCAACCATAAGAATAATAATCAGAGGATCATTAAACTTTCCTATATATTGCTTCCAAAGAGGCTCTTTTTGAGGCGGTGTTAAGGTATTATCACCGTGTTTTTCTCTGCTTAAAATGACTTCGTCACTTGTTAATCCGGTAACTTTTGCCATAGTTGACTCCTGTTATATATTAAACAATGTATTGATACTTCCATAATTATCTTTAAAAACAATTTTAAAGCATCTACAACTATTTCAAATTAAATCATGACTTTTAAAAAGTCAAATGAATTTTTGGTGCAGGAAATTTGTGGAATTTTCTGTGTCGATGATTTGCTACATATACATTGCTGGTAATTTCAAATTAATGAATTGATATAATCAATTTTTAACCAATGAATTGCCGGAAAAAACATAGAATTCTCTGCATAATTCCTAAAATTGACAAAATGCATGGATTGCTTCGCAGTGTTCGTAACGACTTTCTTTATAAAATCAAATCGTTGTGATGAGCGTAGCTACTCGGCAATCGATACCTTCTTGTGTTATGCAGACATTTTATAGGAAACGCTGATTAAATATAATTTTGTACATGCAAATCTATTGAATTGGCGTT
>CAYJHK010000012.1:0-22031 GCA_964369515.1 uncultured Desulfovibrionaceae bacterium | reverse complement strand
TTTTGGCGCCAGCAAAAGTTCCCCCCCCAAAAAATATCGCAAATTAGAATGCCGTGGGGTAGCTGCAAGGAAGGCGAAGCTTTTTGCGAAGGGAGTGTATCCAGAAAACATACTCGACCGTAGCAAAAAGCGAGCCTGACGCCGCAGATACCCCTTTTTCAACTGCCCGGATGACGCTTGGTCGTACGTCCTGTACAACACAAGCTATCGCAAGCGTCGCCTGCGCCGGAAGTAAATTCCGGCTTGTCTTTGGCTTGCTCCCCTGCGGGGCTTGACCACATCCTGTGGTCTGTCAATTACAGTGCGTTCAAAAAGGGGTAGCTGCAAGGAAGGCGAAGCTTTTTGCGAAGGGAGTGTATCCAGAAAACATACTCGACCGTAGCAAAAAGCGAGCCTGACGCCGCAGATACCCCTTTTTCAACGCACTGTTACTGTAAGGCTTTCCAGCGTACTCTATGTTCTAGAAAGCTGAAAATGGACGTACAAACTCTTGAGATAAGAAAATAAGCAACCATGCAAATTATCCAAACCTCAAAGCTCAAGCGGGTAACCGCCATGACTTCCAGCGATTGGAAAGTTAATTCCGGTAATGAAATCAAGGCTGCCAAGGCTGAATCTTTAAATATGGATACAGTCTGTCCGGCAAGCGGCGGTAACATGATGGGTTTTGCTTGCGGCAATTGGATATACCACAGCGATTGGAGTTTATTAAAACCCAACGAAGATGCCGCTTCTCTTTGCATTTTGGGTATGCTTTCAATGCTTGAACGTACAATTTCGGCTATGTAGACGCCCTCGTAAATGCCAAGAGCCAAGATGGCTGAGGCCATGCTTTCCATTTGCATGGGCGGCGCAAATATATACGTTATGGCTTCAACAAATGGTGGTGAAAGGGTATAGGTGAAATCTTGAAACGCCATAATGGCACCGGAAAAAAATTGTCCGGAAAAAAAGTATATAAGGAAAATGAAGATGAGGGGAGGAATATTGCGTAAAGTTTGCACAAAGAGCGTACAGGGCAAGACTGAAAGTCCACGCCTATTGGCTGTGAACGAGCCCACCAGCAGCCCAAAAATCATGGCAACCACAAATGACCATATGCCCAAACGAATAGTCATGAGAAAGCCTTTAGCCAATATGCCAAGTTGCCACTGCCCCTGATTATTTTCAAATATAATATAGGGTATGAGCCGATCCCAATGCCACACCTTGGTATTACCCACAAGGATTTCCCAAAGGGCAAAGCCAAGGGCAAGGGCAAGAGCTAAGAGCAAGCTATAATCAGTTGCGTTTAGCTTTGACCATGCTCTTGGCGGTGTGGTACCGGGTATAATCGTGCAAGGCTTTTTCATGCTACTATTCACAGTATCCAGTAATATTTATTGATTTTTCGCCCAATCTTTTCCTTTGAACCAATAGGCCTCACGATCTTTGAGCCAACCGTCGGCATGGCGTTTTTTAATCCACTCATTCAAGACTTTTAACGTATCTTTATCACCTTTTTTTACCGCCATACCGATGGGTTCTTTATAACTTTCTATGGCAAAGGGAAGAAATAATTTCTGTGGGTTATCGGCAACGGAAAAGGAACCGAGGGGAGCTGTGGTTAAAAAGGCATGGGCACGCCCCGAAAGAACTTCTTCAACGCAAGGGGCTTCATCGGCAAATTGACGTATGTTTGCTTTGGGCAGCAGTTCTTTCACGAGCAAGGCTGCGGTTGCGCCGGTGCGCACAATGATAGTTACTTTTTCGTTATTAAAATCTTCTAATGTTCGCAGTTTAGCCGATTTTTCCTTATTACTCAGCAACTCCATCTCCGTAAAATCATAGGGCTCGGTAAAACTGACCTGCTCTGAACGCTTTGGTGTAATCCCCATACCGCCGATGATAATATCAAATTTTCCGGCTAAAAGCGCAGGGATAATGCCGGCCCAAGCAGTGGGCACAAGCTGCAGACGCAAGCCCAAGTCCTTGGCCAGCCTTGTGGCTACATCAATCTCAAAGCCCACAAATTCACCGGCTTTATTTTGCATGGCCCAAGGTACGAAGGAAGCGAAGCCAACACGCAGCACACCACGTTTTTCAGCTTTTGCCAGCGTTGAACTGTCTGAAGCTATGGACAGTGTCGTCAAAACAGTTACACTCATACACAGCATAAACAATGCGAAAATAAGATTTTTTTTCATGCTCTTTTCCCCATGTTAAAGGTTCATATTTTAAGATTTATTTTTCTTGCTGCGCCTTTCATAATAGGCAAGCGGAATACTTACCGATGAAGTGAGCAATAAATAAAGCGCTGCCACAATAAGCCAAATTTCAAAGGAAAGATAGGTTTCCGAAATGAGTTCTGATGCTCGTAAGGTTAGATCTGCTACGGATATGGCAGAAACAAGTGAGGTATCTTTAATGAGCGAAACTATTTGTCCTATAAGGCTAGGTAGAACATTGTTTACGGCCTGCGGCAAAATGATAAACTTGACACTTTGAAATGTGTTAAAGCCAAGGGAAAAGCTAGCTTCCCACTGAGTGAAGGGTACGGAATTAAATCCGGCACGAAATATTTCAGCCATATACGCCCCCTCAAAGCAGGCAATGGCAATGCAAGCGGCAAAAAAAGCATCCAGCGACAGCAATGGGGCTAAAACAAAGTATACTAAATACAGTTGCATAAGTAAGGGCGTATTGCGCACAATGCCTATAAAGCTTTTGGCAAGCAAATGTGCCACCGGTGAGCTTGAAATATTCATGCCGGCAAGTACAAGACCAAGAACCAAGGCCAAAACAAGGCTTACAGCCACAAGTTTAATAGTGACGCCAAGGGAAGTGAGTAAAACCCCAAACAGTACGCCGCCATCGTCAAAAGTGATAATATGCGGCCATACCTTACCAAATTGCCAAGTATAGGCGTTGGCGATATGCATAACGCCAAGGCACAGCAACAGAAAAAAAGATGCACAAAATAATAAAGGGAAAATATTTTTGCGCATATTTTCCATGGGTGTCCTTTGGATTTTTCCGTTAACAATCATCGCAAGCTACTTTTCGCATGGAATTACAGTTGTTTGTTCTTGCATTCGGTGAATGTGAGTGCTTTTTGCATGTTCCCTTGAATTCTTGATAAAAATGCAAGCAACTCGTCTTGTTCATCGCTACTGAAGCCGTCCCAAAGATTGGCGTTGAGCTTTTGGGAAATATGCCAAAAGTTCTCTTCGAAAGCTTTCCCTTTTTCGGTGAGGCATAGCTCTTTGACACGGATATCGTGTGTGCTTACTTCACGGCGAATATAGCCCGCGTGCTCAAGCTTATCAACCAGTACAGTGAGTGTGCTCTTGCACTTACCAATGTCACTGGCAATTTGCGACATGGGCTGGCGATCTTTTTTATACAGTTGTGCCAAGATATTCCCATGTGAAACCATCAACCCCTTGGCACCACATTGCTCAATGTGCTGCACAAGAAAATTGTCAATACTCGAACGCAAGCGGTAGATAGATTTGATAAAGTTCTTATGATCGCCATCTCTGGTATCCTTACTATTTTTACTGTATTTGCTCATTGATACATACCTAATTTAGTTTGATATCGAACTTTATACATTGAAATGTTCCGTTTGTCAAGCTATTGAAATTATATTATTTGATGGCAAGAAATACGCAAAACAAGTAAGGAAAGGGATTGTGCGAAAAAACTGCTTTGAATTGAATAAGCTTACCTGCACAGCTCATTTTAATTGTGCAGGTAAACTTAATTTTGAACGATTTGAGAAATAATAAATTTTTAGAATACCGAAATACTCAACATTTAAATTTTTCAAGCTGTTGACATTTGATATACTAATAAACGCCTTGCTCAATCATGGCATCAGCAACCTTACGGAAGCCGGCGATATTGCCACCAAGCACATAATCACCCTTTTTATCAAATTCAGCAGCAGTTTCACTGGCAGCTGTGAAGATATTTTTCATAATGTCTTTGAGCTTGCTGTCAACGACTTCAAAGCTCCATGGTTGCATACTGGCATTTTGTGCCATTTCCAGCTGACTTGTGGCCACGCCGCCGGCATTGGCGCATTTTCCGGGGCCAAAAGCAATTTTGGCTTCCAAGAAAGCGTGCACGGCTTCCGGCGTTGAAGGCATATTGGCACCTTCAGAGACGCAGTAACATCCGTTATTGAGCAATGCCTTGGCATCTTCGAGGCTTACTTCGTTTTGTGTGGCGGAAGGGAAGGCGAGATCGCAAGGCACATGCCAAACGGCATTTTGATCCTTGCCATAATCACGCACGGATTTATATTCTGCATCTGGGCACAATTCTGCATAGCGTGTCAAACTTGCTCTTTCAACTTCTTTCACTTGCTTGAGCACTTCCAAGTTAATACCGGATTTTTGATAAATACAGCCACGAGAATCGGATATGGTCACAGCTTTTGCACCAAGCTGATGGAGTTTTTCGATGGTATAGATGGCAACGTTGCCGGAACCGGATACGCTCGCTGTGCAACCGTTCATGTCCTTGCCAATGGCGTTGAGCATATTTTCTGCAAAATAAACACTGCCATAGCCGGTAGCTTCAGTGCGAGCCAGCGATCCGCCCCAGCGCAGTCCCTTACCCGTAAGCACGCCGTCAAATTGAGAGGTGAGACGCTTGTACTGACCGAACATATAGCCGATTTCACGACCGCCAACACCAATGTCCCCGGCGGGAACGTCTTTCGTAGCACCTATTATTTTGGAAAGCTCTGTCATAAAAGCCTGACAAAAACGCATAATTTCGTTGTCGCTCTTTCCTTTCGGGTCAAAATCGCTTCCGCCTTTTCCGCCGCCAAGCATAAGTCCGGTTAGGCTATTTTTGAAGATTTGTTCAAAGCCAAGAAATTTTAAAATGCTTATGTTAACACTTGGATGAAAGCGTAATCCGCCCTTGTAGGGTCCAAGAGCAGAGTTGAACTGTACTCGGTAGCCACGGTTGACTTGTACACGCCCTTTGTCGTCAGTCCATGCAACACGGAAAGTAAGTTGACGTTCCGGCTCAGAAATGCGCTCCAAAATATTGTTCTTGAGGTATTTGTCATCTCTAGCAAAGAGAGGGCCGAGCGAATCAAAGACTTCAGACACAGCTTGTAAAAATTCGCTTTGTCCACGATGTACTTTTTTTAAATTTTTAAACACTTTTTCCGAATAACTTATAGCCACATCATACTCCTTTTGTCTAAACATATCTTCATAAAAAAATCTGCAACCCGTCTGTTTTTAATTATTTGAAATATAAAAACAATTCTAAGTTGAATGTTTATTTTATGAAGTATGCTTTTTATCTTAGATATCAAGGGTTAAAGAACATTGGAAATTTTCACAACAAAAATCTCCGGCGCATAAAATTGTCACCCATAACATTTCTTGCACCATTGAAAATTGATTGTACGCTCAATTTCAATGAAAGGAAAGTATTTTTTCACGTCAAACCTTGATTTGAAGCTTATACACAACTATTTTCACGTTTGTCAACGTAAGTAACGCCTTGTCATGCACATGTAAATACTTGAAAAATTAATAAAATTTTAGCTCATCTTCTTATGTGAGTCCTCACATTTATCTTCAAAAAAATTCCTGCAACATATAAAGCAGACTTGCTATAAAGGAAATTTTAATCAGTACAAATTTAGATATTTGAATGTAATTTTTTCATGCACAAGAAGTCAAAATGCTGCAAATTTTCCAACCTTCATTGCTTTTTGCAACTTATTGCTTTATGAAAGTAAATGGAAAATAGCGTATGTTATCCATTGCATATTCGCAAATTTAATGATAATGACATTCAAAGAGGTGCTTATGCTCGATACCCCCAACTTACTTTTAGCCATTTCTTTAACACTCTTTGCCGGTCTATCCACGGGCATCGGGAGTGTTCTTGCCCTTTTTACCACAAAAACCAATACAAAATTTCTATCTGTGTCCCTTGGTTTTTCAGCCGGCGTGATGCTCTATGTCTCGTTTGTGGAGATTTTTTCAAAAGCCAATGCCTTGCTGGTCAAAACACATGGCGATAAGCTGGGCGCATGGCTCACTGTGGGTGGATTCTTCTTCGGTGTGCTGTTCATTGCCATTATCGATAAATTTGTACCTCAAATGGGCAATCCTCACGAAATGCGCAAGGTTGAAGAAATGGGTGAGAAGGATGCGCAAGGCGATGGGGAATTGTTGCGCATGGGGGTTTTCACCGCACTCGCCGTTGCCTTGCATAACTTCCCTGAAGGTTTTGCCACTTTTATCGCCACCCTAAATGACCCAAGCGTTGGATTACCCATTGCTGTAGCCATTGCCATTCACAATATCCCCGAAGGTATTGCTGTGGCAGTACCCATATATTATGCCACGCAAAGCAAGCGAAAAGCCTTCACTTATTCATTTTTTTCCGGCTTGGCAGAACCCATAGGTGCCATTTTGGGCTTTCTCATTTTTTACAAATTTTTGAGCGATACCATGTTTGGCATCATGTTTGCGTCCGTTGCCGGCATAATGGTCTTTATCAGCCTTGATGAATTGTTGCCGGCGGCCAGCAAATACGGTGAACATCATCTTTCCATTGGCGGTCTCATTGCCGGCATGGCTGTTATGGCCTTGAGCTTGCTATTATTTTTGTAATTAATCAGCGTTTCCTTAATATGTTTACTCGCTTTCCGCATGTTTTTCGTGCATAAAAAAAGCCCCCATAAAGCCAAGAACAGCTGCGCCTACATAAAACCAGCACATGCTCTCATAGGCTACGGGCAAGAAGCCGCCGCTGTCGCTCTTGGGATATACATCAAGGATAAAACCGGTAAGCGGCTGAAAAATAAGCATACCCATGGACGGGAAGCTGTTGAGCAGTCCACTGGCAGAACCCGTGGCGTGTACCCCAAAAATACGGCGCATGGCTGTAAAAGCCACGGACATGGCCGGAACCCCAAGGGCAGAGAGCAGGAAAAACCAAATATACATACACCATACGGGAATGGAGTCAGAAAAGATTGCAAGGCAAGCAAAGTTGAGCATATATATTATAGATGCAAAGAGCATGGTTTTACGAATGGATTTGATAATTTTATCGCAAATATAACCAATGCTAAAGCCGCCCACAATAACCCCAATGGCTGCCATATCTAGTACATGTCCTGCATCGCCGGGATTAAGTCCAAGGACATCCCGTAAATATGTACCGCCCCATAGTCCGCCAAAGCTCATGTGCATATTGAATTGACAAAATGACCATAAGCAAACAAACCAGAAATCCCGATGTTTTATGACGGTTGAAAAATTACTGCGCATGAGTTGCCAATCCACATGCCCTGCCTTTGCTTTCTCTGCGGCGGCATCTTTTACGCCAAAAAAAAGTAAAACGGCAAAGAAGAGCGCGATACCGGCAATGCCGTAAAAAGCCACACGCCAGCCAAGAATGTCGCTGGCAACAGTGAGAGGAGTGGCTGCCACCAGCATACCAATGCCGCCAACGCCAAGTAATATGCCTCCAAGTCTGGCAAAAAGACTCATGGGGAACCATTGTCCAATGATTTTCATGGCACACAAAAAGACCACCGAAGCACCGATACCGATAAGACCTCGCCCCAAGAGTGCCATGGTAAAGGATTCTGCCATGCCAAAAATGGCTGTACCAAGTGCGGAAAGTGCCACCATAATGGGCAGTAAACGGCGTGGCCCCACACCGTCGGTCAAAAGACCGCTGGGGATTTGCATAATGCCATAGCTCACGAAGAAAACAGAAGCCAAGAGTCCCATATCCGCCGCATTGAGTTGCAGAGTACTCATGATGTCAGTGGCCATGAGGGCAGGGCTTACACGATGAAAAGGTGTGAGCATGTACACAAAGCACATGAGCACGAACAGCGCCCATGCATACCATGAAACCGATGTGGGACTATGAGATGAAGGAATATTATTTGTTGACATATGCTTCTACTTATTGACCGTTCCCGTAACGCCGCCGCCAATATTGATTTCACCCTTGGTATGAAAAACCGTTCCATTGGATGCACAGCCAAGGCTTGCGAACGTAAATGCACCTAATAATATTAACGCTCTTATATTTTTAACTATTTTTAGCATTTGCATCTCCTGTGAGTGTTCCCTTACTACTTGGCACAGCCCGCTCCTGCACAACACGCTCGCCGGGGCCCACTTCCTTAGTCACCCACACATTACCGCCAATAATCGCACCCTTGCCAATGGTTATACGCCCTAAAATGGTGGCACCGGCATAAACGGTGACATTATCTTCCAAGATGGGATGACGGGCAATACCCTTAATAAGATTACCGTCAGCATCCTTGGGGAATGACAAAGCTCCAAGTGTAACACCTTGATATAAACGGCAATGTCGTCCGATTACGGCTGTCTCGCCTATAACCACTCCCGTTCCGTGGTCGATGAAAAAGTCATCGCCGATGGTGGCACCGGGATGAATATCAATACCCGAATGTCTGTGCGCCATTTCAGAAATAATCCTTGGAATTACAGGTATTTGTAGCTTGTATAGTTCGTGGGCAATGCGATGATGTGTCATGGCCAGCATGGAAGGATAGCAGAAAATGGTTTCGCCGGGACTTGAGGCAGCAGGGTCGCCTTCAAAAGCAGCCTGAGCATCCGATGCCAGTGCGCGCCGAATTTCCGGTAGGGTTTGCATAAAACTCATGGCCGCTTTAGCTGCACCTTCGTTGCAAAATGCGCACTCGCTTTCCCTTCCGGCGCAGGCAAAACACGAACCGCTGCGGATTTGTTCTGTAAGAATATGGTAAATGCTGTCTAAATTTGCCGCCAAATGATAGCGCAAGGAGTCAAGGCGCACTTGCGAAGTTCCAAAAAATCCCGGAAATAAAGCCGCCTGCAGACGTTGTATCATTTCATTGAGGCGATCTATACAGGGCATGGGTGCATTGTGGGCAGGCTTATGCCACACCGCCGCCAGCGACTCTTCTGTGCACAGTTCTCGTACAACATTTTCAAGGGGAGAGATTTCTAAAAGCCTATGCGGCGTTGTGTCGATTAATGTTTTCATATTCCCTCAACTTACTATCTTTACTTAATTTTGTTTTTCTTTGTCCATTTTAAAATCCACACGGATTTTAAATAACTTAGTGGCAGGCAGGTTCAAAATTTCAATGCCTGTTTCTTTCGTAATTTGCGCCAGTGAACTTGTGACTTCATCCCAAGAAGAACCGATAAAGGTGAACCACACATTATACTTATGCTCTCGCAAATAATTATGCGTCACTTGCTTGTACGCATTGACAAGCTCCACAAAGTTTTGCAGCTTTTCCTCCGGTACCTTGGCAGCGCAAAGCGTTGACCGAAAACCAAGCTTTGAGGATTGAAAATTTGCCCCAAGTCGGCGAATGATTTTAGCTTCCTTAAGTGCTCGTACCCTTGCAAGAGCTTCGGCCTCAGTTATGTCAAGCCTTTGTCCAAGCACTTCATAAGGGCGTGCATGAATGGGGAAATCTGTTTGAATAATATCAAGCAATTGCTTGTCGATACTGTCAATACTTTCTTTTGTGTGGATATTGCTCATAATATAACCTATTATGTTTGATTTTTCTTAAGCGTTTTGGGAATATAAGTACACAATGGCTCTTCTCCCATATGGTCTTGATCCATGCTGTAGGCTCTTGCACGGCAGCCGCCACAGACTTTATGATACTCGCATACACCGCACTTTCCGGCGTAGGCTTCTTGTGTTCGAAATTCTTGAAAATACTGCGAATGTTTCCATATTTCCGGAAAAGACGTAGTCTTAATATTACCACAATTAAGTTCAAGATAACCGCAAGGTTGCACTTGCCCAACATGGCTGATAAAACAAAACCCCGTCCCTCCGAGGCAGCCCCGAGTCATGGCATCCATACCAAAGTTTTCAGGAGTTACCGTAACGCCTTCTTCCTTGGCACGTTGCCGCATGATGCGATAATAATGGGGAGCGCAGGTGGCTTTAAGATGCATGGAGGTAAGCTTCCGAAAATCATAGAGCCAGTGCAGAACGTCTTCATATTCTTCGGCGGTGATGACTTGATCAGCCAAGCTGGATGCTCTGCCCATGGGGACAAGCAAGAAAATATGCCATGCGGCAGCCCCAAGCTGTTCACACAATGTGAAAATTTGCTTAAAGCTCGAAAGATTATTGCGTGTCACCGTGGTATTGATTTGAAATTCAACGCCGGCAGCTTTCAGAAATTCGATGCCACGCAAGGAAGCGTCAAATGCACCCGGAACGCCACGGAAATCATCATGGCTTGCGGCATCCGGCCCGTCCAAGGAAATGGAACAACGCTTGATGCCGGCTTCACAGATTTTTTGCGCCGTTTCCGCAGTAATGAGCGTACCGTTGGGCGAAAAGACACAGCGCAAGCCCTTGTCTGTGGCGTAACGAATAAGCTCATAGACATCGGGACGCATCATGGGTTCGCCACCGGTGAAAATGATTATAGGTTCGCCAACTTCCGGAAAAGTATCGATAAGTGCCTTGGCCTCAACCGTAGACAACTCGCCCGGGTACGCTTCGGTAATGGCCTCGCCTCGGCAATGTTTGCAGGCTAAATTACATGAGCGTGTAACCTCCCATGCTATGAGCCGACATTTAGGAGAACCGTCAGGCAGAAGCCTTGCAGCGTGGGGATGTGCGTGGGGATTCGTGCCACCGCTCATGGCTACATTGTGTGCACTTTCCATATTTCCGGAATTATGGTGATGTCCCGACTTTTTAACGTGGGAAGTATGCGATTTCATAAGCGAACCAAGCCTTTGCGTAAAAGTTCTTCGGTAAAATATGTGATGATAATATCGGCCCCGGCACGTTTGATGGCTGTAAGCGATTCCATAATAACTTTTTCTTCATCAATCCAGCCATTTTGACCGGCAGCCTTTATCATACTATATTCACCGCTCACTTGATAGGCCGCCAATGGAAGATTATAATTATCACGAACTTGGCGGATAATATCCAAATAAGCACCGGCCGGCTTTACCATCAAGAAATCAGCCCCTTCCAAAACGTCAGCCGCCGCTTCTCGCATGGCTTCACGTGCATTGCCCATATCCATCTGATAGCTTTTCCGGTCGCCGCTCTTGGGAGCTGAATCAGCCGCATCCCGAAACGGGCCGTAAAAAGCCGAGGCATACTTCACCGCATAGGACATAATAGGCAGTTGCGTAAAACCTTCGGCGTCAAGGGCAAAACGCAATGCCGCAATGCGCCCGTCCATCATGTCAGACGGTGCCACAATATCTGCCCCTGCCCGTGCATGTGACAAAGCCACCTTGCAAAGCAAGGGTAACGTTGCATCATTTTGGATTTCGCCCTGCTGCCCCAAGAGCCCACAGTGACCGTGCGAAGTATATTCGCAAAGGCAAACATCCGTAATAACAATTAGTTGCGGATGTTGCGCTTTGAGAAGCCGCACCGCCCTTTGCACAATGCCATCGTCTCTGTAGCCTTCACTGCCCATGGGGTCTTTTTGGGAGGGAATGCCAAATAAAATAACGGCACTAAGCCCATGCTCAACGCTCTTGCTTACCTTTTCCGCAAGACTCGCAAGCCCCAATTGATATTGTCCGGGCATGGAAGGTATTTCTTTGCAAAAATGCTCGTCAACGCCATCAACATTATCAATAACAAAATAAGGCATAATTAAATTTTGCGCCAATATGGGAGCAGTTTCACGTACCATATTCCGCATTGCGAAACTTTGACGCAATCGCCTGCCCCTGTAAAAATGAGTGGGTAAAGAAACCTGCATATCTTCCTCAAAAGTTTAAATATATTAATGGGGTAGTGTATAAGCATTTTCAAAAGTTGGGAAAATGCAATTATTTTTTTGAGGAGGGAAGGGCATTTTAATTTATGATATTTTTTGTGGGGGGAACTTTTGCTACCGCCAAAAAGTTCCCCCCACACCCCCCTCAAAACGCGCTTTCCGCTTTTTTCTTCGAAAAAAGCTTCATGAGTCTCACGGATAACATGCTGTAAAATAAAACTATTACAGCAATACTGTTTACGAAGTAAATAGTATTGCGTGTGAAAAGTTTTTGGGGGAGGGGGTTTGGGGGAGGAGACCTTTTTCCAAAAAGGTCTCTCCCCCAAAAAAGTTTTTACAAAATTAGAATGACGAGCCTCAACCCCCCCCATCTCCTCAAAACGCTTTAATTGCAAACCTTACGCAGCAAACGGTGCTTTTTCAACTTCCACCAGCAAACAGTGCGTTCAAAAAGGGTAAAATACAAGGAAAAATTCAAACGCAAGGCGCGCCGTGTATATAGACATACATAAGCGGTTTGCGTTTGAAATTTTGACGCAGTAGTTTGTGCTTTTTCAACGCACTACAGTGAGTTCAAAAAAGTACCGGATGCAAGGAAGGCGAAGCTTTTGGCGAAGGGAGTGTATCCAGAAAACATACTCGACCGGAGCAAAAAGCGAGCCTGACGCAGCAAACGGTGCTTTTTCAACTTCAACCTGCGGACAGTGCGTTCAAAAAGTACCGGATGCAAGGAAGGCGAAGCTTTTGGCGAAGGGAGTGTATCCAGAAAACATACTCGACCGGAGCAAAAAGCGAGCCTGACGCAGCAAACGGTGCTTTTTCAACGCACTGTTAGAGGCCGATTTCTTCGTTGGTTAGATAACACGCCGGATCTTCAGCCCAAACATCATCATAATAAGCCTCAGCCCTCGCCCTAAAGTTACCGCCGCAAATCTTTAAATATTTACACTTGGCGCATCTACCCTTCACATGCGGTTTTTTGTCCTTCAATTTATGCAAAAGCTCAATGTTGGGATCGTCCCAAATTTCTGAAAAAGGACGCTCCAAAACATTACCGAAAGTATGATTACGCCAAAATTGGTCGGCATGAACCCTACCATCCCAAGAAATACAAGCGATACCACGTCCGGTGCTATTACCTTCATTGTATTGCAATAGTTCCATAACCTGCTCGGCACGTTTTGGATCTTCACGCTTTAAACGCTCGTAAAGATAGATACCGTCGGCATGATTATCTACAGTAAGGATTTCCTTACCCATGCCGGCATCAAAAAGCGCCCTTGTTTCATCCATAATCAAATCAAGCAACTTACGTGTATCGGCATGAGACAAATCTTCGCTGATTAATTCGGAGCCCCGACCGGAATAAACCAAATGATAAAAACAAGCCCTTGGCACTTCATGCTCTTTCAGCAAGTTAAAAATACCTTTCACGTCCTGCACGTTGCGTTTATTGATGGTGAAGCGCACGCCAACTTTGAGACCTTCCGCTTGACAATTGGCAATACCTTCGAGTGCTTTGCGAAAAGAGCCCTTTACGCCTCTAAAGTGGTCGTGTACCTCTTCCATACCATCAAGGGAAATACCCACATAGGACAGTCCGACTTCCTTAAGTTCTTTGGCTTTTTCCTTGCTAATTAATGTACCGTTGGTGGAAATAACAGCACGCATCCCCTTACCGGTCGCATAGCTTGCAAGCTCTGTCAAATCCTTGCGCACCAAGGGTTCGCCGCCGGAAAACAGCATGACCGGTGCTCCGTAAGCAGCTAAATCATCGATAATATTTTTGGCGGCTGCTGTGGAAATATCGTCCGTTCCTTCTTCTTCCAGAGCATGGGCATAGCAATGAATGCATTTAAGGTTACATCGACGAGTCATATTCCAGACCACAACCGGCTTTTTATCCTTAGAAAATTGTAATAGATGCGAAGGCAACTTTCCGGCCTCACGTCCGTAACGTAAGGCATCGGATGGTTCCACTTGTCCGCAGTAAAGTTTTGAAATACCAATCATAGTTCTCTCACATTTTTAATGGGGCACATGCTTATACCATAAAGATATACTGGGCATCCATGGCATAAGCTGTGCAATATATATTAATTACGTTTTCAACTTTTTCAAGTTAGCTTTGTGATAAAAATTGCTTCACCGCAATCAGTCCTGCTTCAATACCACCGGCGTTGGTACCACCGGCTTGTGCAAAATCCGGTCTGCCGCCACCGGAACCGTTAATGTGTACACCTGCTATTCTCACGAGCTCAGGCGCCGTAAAAATATTATGTAAGTCCTTGGAAACATATATCAACAGATGCACTTTTACTTCACCGTCCACCTCTTCTGTTCCGGCAAGGCAGGCAATGCCGGAGGCCAATTTTGAACGCACATCATCCATCACGTTACGCAATGTTTTGCGAGTAATGGTACCTACATTGTGGCAAAGAATTGTAATCCCTGATATTTGCTCGCAATATGCCATCAAATCTTTACCTTGACTGCTGGCTTGACTATGTACATTTTTTTCAAGCTCTTTGCGCAGCTTTTTATTTTCAGCTTGCAAGGCTTCCAAGCGAAATGTGAGTTCAGCCGGTGTGCATTTGAGATCTTTGCTGAGTCCGGAAAGTAATGCTCTTTGTATTTGCATGTGTGAAAGGGAGTTCCAGCCGGTGGAGGCCTCTATGCGTCTTGTGCCGGCGGCAATGCCTGTCTCGGCAATGATAAAAAATGCGCCGGCTTGTCCGGTACGCTCAAGGTGAGTACCGCCGCAAAGTTCTATGGACTCTACATAGCCATCATCGTCATCGTTGCCGATTCCGTCACAACCAATGGTCAATACACGCACTTCATCGCCATATTTTTCACCAAAAAGTGCCATGGCTCCCTTATTTTGCGCAGCATCCATGCTCATAACTTCCGCTTTCACTTCAAAGTCAGCTAAAATAGCTCTATTTACTTCACGTTCAACGGCAAGCAACTCATCGGTGGTAAGTGCGGTTATATGTGTAAAATCAAAGCGTAAACGATTTGGTGCCACCAAGGAACCGGCTTGTTTCACATGTGAGCCGAGCACACGGCGTAAGGCGGCGTGTAATAAATGTGTTGCCGTATGGTTACGCTCACAGGCTAGGCGATCATTTTCGGTTACCTTAAGCGAAACTTCTTGGTCAAGAACGATACTCCCTTCCGTAACGTTCACCACATGAACAGTAAGATTGCCAAACGGCTTTAATGTATCGACAACATCACCCTTACCATGGGGTTCGCCAATGGTAAGGATTTCACCTGCGTCACCTATTTGACCACCGGAAGCTCCATAAAAAGGCGTGCGTTGCGTGATGACGAAGCCATGCTGTCCTTCAGAAATCTCCGAAATTTCCACGCCCGAATAATCCATCATACTTACAATGCGTGAGTCAGCTTCCGTTTGGGTATAGCCCAAAAACTCCGAATTAATACCTTGCTCGTTAATGCGTGCAAAAATGACAGCGTCAACTTCGCTATCTTCAGCCAAGGATGCGCTCAATTTTTGTTTGGCTCGTGCTCTGGCCTTTTGCTCTTGCATACAGACATTGAAGCCCTCTTCGTCAATTTTAATGGCATGTTTTTCTGCAATATCATTCACAATATCGAGGGGGAAGCCAAAGGTATCATAGAGCTTAAAGCAAAATTTTCCCTCAAGTGTATCTTCTTTCTTGGCGATGAGCTTTGTGAGTTCGTCCTCTAAAATGGCTAAACCTTTTGCGAGCGTTAAGGAGAACCGCTCTTCTTCTTCACGCACCACTCTGGCGATAAAATCTGCGCTGGTGACAAGTTCAGGATAGTCTTCACCCATAACTTCAGTGACTTTATGCGCTGTCTTATATAAGAAAGGTTCATTCAGCCCCATGAGCGTACCAAACCGCAAAGCACGGCGCAATAAACGTCTCAGCACGTAGCCTCGTCCTTCGTTTGATGGTAAAGTGCCGTCAGCAATAAGAAAAGCAGCTGAACGGCTATGGTCGGCAATGACACGCAAGGCTGTATCCACATCATTGGTATCAGGATTGCTGAATGCGTATTCCACGCCGGCAAGTTCTGCGGCAAATTGAATAATATCTTGAAATAAATCACAATCGAAATTGGAAAAGCGGCCTTGACATACCGACGATACACGTTCAAGTCCCATGCCGGTATCAATGGAAGGATGGGGTAATTCTGTACGGGTTCCGTCGGCTGCTTGCTCAAACTGCATAAAAACGAGGTTCCAAATTTCTAAAAAGCGATCGCAGTCGCATTGACCAATACCGCAGTTTGGGCCGCAAGCCCGCTCTGCCCCTTGGTCAAAAAATATTTCTGAACAAGGGCCGCAAGGGCCGGTATCGCCCATGCTCCAAAAATTGTCTTTTTCGCCGAGACGGAAAATACGCTCCGGCGCAAGTCCTGCTATTTTTTGCCACAGTTCAAAGGCTTGGTCATCGTCACGGAAAACTGTTGTATAAAGCCGTGTTTTATCGAGCTTGAGTTCTTCGGTTACAAATGTCCACGCCATGCGGATGGCATCTTCTTTAAAGTAATCGCCAAAGGAAAAATTGCCCAGCATTTCAAAAAAAGTGTGATGGCGAGAGGTGCGCCCCACATTTTCAAGGTCGTTGTGCTTTCCGGAAACACGCAAGCATTTTTGTGCTGTAGTTGCACGTACATAGGAACGCTTTTCTTCACCCAGAAATAAGGACTTGAATTGCACCATACCGGAATTGGCAAAAAGTAAGGTTGGGTCATTGCGTGGAATAAGCGGTGATGAAGGAACAACTTCATGCTGAAAATCTTTAAAATACTTCAAAAATTTACGACGAATTTCTTTGGCTGTGAGCATTCTTGACCTCATATGGTAAATAGTGGTTAGAGTGTTTATATTAAACTGACATTATAAATCAATATCGTCCGGATCCATTTCGTCAATCTCTTCGGCCACAGGCACAAATTCCTTGGATTTCATGCCCAAATGTTCTACAACCTTACTTTCGATGGCGTTGCGCAATTCAATATTTTCATCAAGCAGAGCACGAACTTTTTCCCTGCCTTGCCCCAATTTTTCTGCACCGAAGGCAAACCACGAGCCGCTTTGCTCCACAACTTTTGCATCGATGCCAAGGTCTATAAGCTCACCGGCACGGGAAATACCTTGTCCATAAATAATATCAAAGACAGTTTCTCTGAAAGGAGGTGCCACTTTATTTTTCATAACCTTGACTCTTGTTTTGGAGCCAAAAGCCTCTTCCTTATCCTTAAGAGTTTGAATGCGGCGTATATCAAGACGTACCGATGAATAAAATTTCAATGCATTTCCGCCCGTTGTAGTCTCCGGACTTCCATAGCCGGTTACGCCGATTTTCATACGGATTTGGTTGATAAATATTATGGATGTGCGAGATTTATGGATGGTACCGGTTAATTTGCGCATGGCGTGCGACATAAGTCTTGCGTGTCCGCCAACTTGAGTTTCGCCCATGGTACCATCAAGTTCCGCCTGCGGAATAAGTGCGGCAACGGAGTCGATAACCACTAAATCAACAGCACCGGAACGAACTAACATATCTGCAATATCAAGGGCTTGCTCTCCATAATCCGGCTGTGAAATCAAAAGTTCGTCTGTATTGACACCAAGTCTGCGAGCATAGGAAACATCAAGGGCGTGTTCGGCGTCCACAAAGGCGCACGTTCCGCCCAGCTTTTGGCATTCGGAAATAATATGTAAGGTAAGCGTGGTTTTACCCGATGATTCCGGCCCATAAATTTCTGTGACTCTGCCCCGTGGAATACCGCCAACGCCAAGTGCCAAGTCAAGCCCGATGGAGCCTGTGGGGATTATTTGCGTAGCTACGTGTGCATCGTCAGAAAGTTTCATCACGGCGCCCTTGCCGTATTTGCGTTCAATGCCGCTTAATGCCGTCATTAAGGCAGTTGTACGTGCCTCTTCTTGAGAAACGGTGGGTTTTTTTGCCATGATTTTCTCCGCAAAGTTTATTTTGGAAACGCAGTTTAAGGTATTCTGAATTGTAAGCAGCGTTTCTCGTGGTAGGTTATATAGTAATTTCAACTTAAAATACTATAAGTAAATAAGAGGGGGAGATTTTCCTCGCCCCCTCATTTTAGTAGCCTCAACTCAACTCAATCCAAACTAAATTATTTAGGTTGGATTTCGCCGGTATAAACGCGCTTACCGTCCTTAATTTCTATAATTCCAATGGGCATTTCAGCATCGTGCGTAGCATTGATGGTGAGTTTGCCAAAGGGTGTTGGAAGATCCTTGATGGTGGCAAGAGCCTTGGTAATGGATTCTTGGTCAGCCTTGCCAGAGCGTTTAATGGCGTCCATTATCATCATATAAGTTGTGTAGCCAAGGGCAGCGTTCATATTTGTTTCTTTATTTGGATAAGCTGCATTCCAAGCATCAGTGTATTTCTTTGCTTCTTCGCTCATATTTGGCATGGTAGCGGCGTAGGGGAATGCGGTGAGCAAGAAACCTTCGGAAGCTTCGCCGGCGATTTTCACTGTATCGGGATTATCCATGGCATCTGCACCCATGAGGCGAAATTTTGCACCAAGTTCACGAGCTTGCTTCATAATGATGGCGCCTTCGGCAAAATAGGCAGGCATAAAGACGACGTCCGGCTTTTGAGAAATAAGTTCAGTAAGCTGTGCGGTAAAATCTTGGTCACCGGAGCTGTATTTCATTTCACTGACAACTGTTCCGCCGGCTTTAGTGAAAGCACGCTTGAAAAATACAGAAAGTCCAACTGCATAGTCATTGGCTACATCCATAAGGATACCAGCTTTTTTTGCGCCGAGCTTTTCAATGGCGTATTGTGCTGCGCCAAGACCTTGGTAGGGATCGATGAAACATGCACGGAAATAATATTTTTTGCCTTGAGTTACCAGCGGGCTTGTGCAAGAAGTACCAACCACAGGGGTTTTTGCTTTTTCAGCCACTTCGCCGCCGGCCATGGCAAGAGAAGAACCGTAAGTACCAATGATTGCATTAACTTTGTCACGCTCGATAAGTCTTTTTACGGCGTTGGCAGCTTCTACCTTATCGGATTTATTGTCAACTACTACCAATTCCACAGGACGATCGAGAATTGTCGGCATGAGTTTGTGTGCCAATTGTACGCCTTCAAGCTCCAATTGACCACCGAAGGCATTTTGACCTGTGAGAGGGAGGTATACACCGATTTTAATGGGTTCAGCAGCCATTACTTGCGTTGCGCCGGCACCAACTAAGACTAAAGCCAATAACAACGCGCATTTAAGAAATTTCATCTTTCTCTCCTTAATACATAAAAGTTTAAAATTTGAAACATAAAGTAAACACCACTTTATCGCCTCTGTGTCTATTATGCCTCTTTCTTTAAAAACTAGCAAGAGCAAGGCAGTATTTAGCAACAAATAATTGGAAAAAAAAGCTGTAAGCTGTATATATATAAAGATTTTATATAGCTATTTTTCTTCAAAAAATAAGGCTCTAAGCAAAAAATCATATACTGCAAATTCAATGGATTAAAAAACATGTAATGAATTGGAGATTACTCTTGGCGGGATTTTCCACTGCTTTCTCCCTTTTTTCCCCTGTTGACAGGTGTGGCTGTTCGTGTGTATATTGTTCTGTGCGTTAAAAGCACGATTGGAGGTTATATGGTTAAAGAAGGTGCCATTGAAGTTGACGGTGTGGTGCAAGAAGCCCTACCCAATGCTATGTTCAAAGTTGAGCTGGAGAACGGTCATGAAGTTCTTGCTCATATATCCGGAAAAATGCGTAAATTTTATATTCGCATTCTTCCGGGTGATAAGGTTAAAGTTGAGCTTTCGCCCTATGATTTAACTCGTGGGCGCATCACATACCGTATGAAATAAATTTTCTTCTTCTTTTTATTCCACAAAAAGAAATAAGAGCAGAGACAATGGTACACTGTTAAATGTATATTTTTCAGTGACTTTGTTGTGCCATGTTTTTAGCTATGTTTAAGTCGAGTGGCATTACGAATAATAATGCACCGCCAAAAGACAAAGCATGGCGAATACGCCGGCAATAACATCATCAATCATAATGGCATAGCCACCGGGTAACCATTGCTCCGATGCCTTTATGGGCCACGGCTTTAGTATATCAAATATGCGGAAGAAAACAAAGGCAAGTCCAAGCTTGCTCCAGCTAAGATGAGCAAAGGGTAAGAGTGTTATCCACATCCCCAGCAGCTCATCGATAACAATTTGCCCGGGATCCTTGTCGCCAAGCATCTTTTCTGCATATGTTCCGGCCACTGCACCCGCAAAAAAAATTACAACCAGCAATACAATTCGCCAAAACATGGATAAGGGCATAAAACACAGCGGTGCCAGCAAAACGGCAACCAGCGTGCCCATTGTGCCCGGTGCCTTTGGCGAGAGACCTGCCACGCCAAGACGACAAAAAAATAAAATCAAAAAATCAAAGTATGATGTGCCCCAGTTTATATGTCGCATACTCTATTTCCCCTACGAACAAAATAAATATGTGGCTACTGCCCGGTGCAGAGCAACAGCCACATATTTTGTGTATTTAAGCTATTGTTTTATATTTTTTAGATATAATAAATAAAGGTCATAACGGCAAAGAGCGGTACTAAAATACCAAATGACCACGCCATATAGCCAAAGAAGGAGGGCATTTTTACGCCTTGGTCTTCAGCAATGGAGCGCACCATAAAGTTGGGTGCGTTACCGATGTAACTGTTTGCGCCCATAAACACGGCACCGGCGGAGATAGCTGTCAAGGTCATGGCCAAATCTGTCATGAGGGTGGCAGCATTACCACCGGCGGTGTTAAAGAACACCACATAGGTGGGGGCATTATCCAAGAAACTGGACAACATACCGGTAAGCCAGAAGTACATATAATTTACAGGCTGACCATCAGCACCGGTTACCATGCGGATAAGCGGAGCAAGGGCTCCGTCGGTGCCGGCCTTCAAGATGGCAATGGCAGGAATCATGGATACAAAGATGCCGAAGAAAAGCTTGGCCACTTCTTCGATGGGAGCCCAGTTGAAGCCGTTCAAATCACGGTTTTCCTTGGTGGTGAACTTTAAGGAAAGACCGGCCACAACGAGGAGGAGCACGTCACGCAAGATGTTTTGACCCAATAAAGGCGTACCGTATACGGTGACAGCTACGCCCATATCAAAGGCAGGCAAGCCGGACATAAGCACGCAGAAGACGAGACCAGCCAAGAAGATGAGGTTGATTTTACCATCAAGACCTAATTTTTCACCGGTGTTGGCATTGGCAGGCACAGGGCTTCCTTCTTTTTTGTAAAGGAAAGTATCAAGTAAGAAATAAATAGCGAGCAAAGCAATGGCAAGAAATACCATTTGACTGAAAAGTGCTGTGGTTGTCCAGAAAAAGCTTACGCCCTTAAGGTAGCCGAGGAACAAGGGGGGGTCACCAAGTGGGGTTAAAGAACCGCCAATGTTGGCCACGAGAAAAATGAAGAACACCACGGAATGCACTTTGTATCTACGGTGCTCATTGGCGCGCAACAGCGGACGAATAAGCAACATGGCAGCGCCGGTAGTACCCATCCAGCTAGCAAGGACTGTACCGATGAGTAAAATGGCGGTGTTTACTATGGGAGTCCCCACTAAGGAACCCTTGAGGCGCACGCCACCTGCTACAGTAAACAACGAAAAGAGCAAGATCAAGAAGGATATATATTCCAAAAGCATGGTATGCAAGAACTCGTATAGGGTTATGGAAAAACCATAAACGATGGCACATGGAACAAGGAATGCCAAGCCCCAAAACACCGAAATCTTACCAAAGTTGTGATGCCAAAAGTGCGGCACCGCCACAGGCAAAATAGCAATGGATAAGAGCATGCAGGCAAAGGGCACTACCCAAAAAACAGACAGTTCTGCACCCGGAATATGCGGTGCGCCGGCAGCAGCAAAGGCCAATGCGGGTAAAAGCGTTGTAAAACATGCAAAGAGCATGGCAATCAATTTCGTCATAATTTCCTCCATTCAAAAATAGTTGACTAACCACCCTTTTTTAGCCGTAGCTTAGCCTTTTTGCAAGTAAATTTTGAAATAAAAATGTATTGCTTGGGTAATCAAACTATTTGGACGTGTGTAACTGTGTAATGAATTTGTATAAATATTTTATTTATCACGTGATTCTAATTTTGTAAAAATTTTCTTGGGGGAGGGACCTTTTTGGA
>CAYJHK010000011.1:0-22565 GCA_964369515.1 uncultured Desulfovibrionaceae bacterium | reverse complement strand
GGGTTTTCCTTCCCCCCAGATAAAAAGTAGCTGACTAAAGGCAATAGCCACGTTTTCTATTGTTTCAAGAGTGCCTGCGCGTATTTTTCCACCGGTGCAAAATCGTCTTGCAAGGGCGGAACCGTTTGCGCTATGGGTTTCGAAATGCGTGTGGCAAGTTTTTGCCGAATACTTTCCGAAAAAGCGGAGTAATCATTACTTTCAATAATTTTTTCCACGGGCGAATTCTTGGTGGGTAAGGCAAGAAGCATGAGATTTTGCACGGAACTACGGGGAGAAAGCGGTTGCACACTAAAAACGTACACCTTGGCAAACGATTGTTGCAAAGCACCGTAAATACCTTGTAAGATATGACTATTTTCACCTTCAACCGCTGAAATCACATTCATCATCAAAGCACCGGAATCGTCCACCGCACGTCGCATGGCTTTGGCCGCTTCCACCGTACCCATATGAAAGGGAACGGAATAATGAGAATTAAAAACATCAACAAATACAAGATGGTATTTATGTGTATTCACATTGATAAAACGACGGGCATCGGCGTGAAATATGCGCATTCGAGCATCATCAGCCAATGAAAAGAAATTTTTCGCAAGCCTTGTCATGCCTGAATCCAACTCAACTACATCAAGACGCAAAGTCTGCCCGTCAAGCCCGCCATAACCGGAAAGCAACCATTTTGGAACGGAATAACCACCGCCGCCAAGCATCAGCACATTGCTGGCCTTGGGAAAAAGCACCGCACCAAGCGCATAGAACTTTGTATAATCAAAGAGCAATTCATTGGGTTTATCAAGATACATTCCAGATTGTGCATAGCCGGGGCCGGTGGTCATGAGCCGAACGGGGCGATTTTGCTCATTCATGCCTTGCGAAAGACGAATGCTGTTGTAAGGTGTTTCCACCAGCGACAACATACCGTGTTCACGCATATTTTCCGCTTCCATTTGGTCGACATAGGCAATAAAAGGCAGGCAAAACAAGAGAAAAACTGCCGGAATACCATCAGATTTCTTGCCCTTGGCTTGCAAAGCCGCCAAGATGGAAAGCACAAGCATACCACCGCTTGTACCTAGCAAAATATGCGTGCTGGAAAAAAAGGACACCAAGACAAAGCCGCCAAGGAAGGTGCCAAGAATGCTTCCGGTGGTTGAAAGTGCATACAGTCGCCCTACGGTTGCGCCGGATGTGGAAATATCCGCAAGGCGCAAACGAATGACGTAAGGCGACACCATACCGAAAAATACCGCAGGAAATGCAAAAAGGCAGATGGTGGCAAGAACTGCGGAAACATAAATATTATCGAATGTTGAAGTGATTAGTGCACCCACATAGCCATGCAGCAGCGCCGTTAGAGCAACGCCAAGCCCGGCTGCACTCAAAATCTTTGCCAAAAGTCCTTGGGAAAGTTTTTTATCGGCAAGGCGACCGCCTAAAAAAGCACCCACAGCCAAACATGCCAAAATAACCCCAATCAGACTTGTCCAAATAATAACTGAAGTTCCGAGATGTGGCGCCATAACTCGTGCACCAACCATCTCTAAAACCATTATCAATGCACCGGATGCAAAAACTATAAACTCTAACATGTGTCCTCGATGTAAAATAAACTCCTAAAAATAAAGCATCAGATGTCATTAACACTAAAAATCATTACTCCAATTTCTTGGAAACAACAGCCAACATAATCTTCGCTGTATATGTTT
The DNA here is from genome assembly GCA_964369515.1 of uncultured Desulfovibrionaceae bacterium. Lineage (GTDB taxonomy): Bacteria > Desulfobacterota > Desulfovibrionia > Desulfovibrionales > Desulfovibrionaceae > CAYJAD01. The sequence goes on along the minus strand of CAYJHK010000011.1, from coordinate 20,856 downwards.
TGTCAAAGTGGACGGTATCAGCAGCCAGTTCTTTAGAAGCTTCTTCCAAGCTCTTGGGCGGCGAATGCGGTCTTTCTGCAATCATGGAGCAAAATGCGTCCACAACGGCACACATACGCCCAAGTTTACTGATTTGCTTATCCTTTGTGCCTTGTGGGTAGCCCGATCCATCCATTCTTTCATGATGCTCCATGACACAATAGGCAAGCTCATTAAAGGCCAAGTCGAGCTTTTGCATGATTTTATAACCCAGAGCCGGATGTGTATTAACCTTTGAACGTTCTTCAGCACTAAGACGCTTATCCCTTTGCAAAATAAAAGGAGGGATTTTTGCCATTCCAATATCATGCAATAAAAAAGCAAGTGCTACTCGGTCAAAGGCACGTCTATTGAGCTGCTGCTCTTCAGCAGTCTCCATCCATAGCCATGAACCTACAATCATTGAATTAAATGCATGGTTAGCCAAAGTATAGGCTTTAGGGATGCGGCGCATAAAAACTTTTATGCGAAACTTATCTTGCCAAATCCATTCGGTTACGGCCATAAGTGCTTCATACAACGGCGTAAAGTTAATTTTTACAGGGCTTTCATTAAAAACTGTGTAATGCATGGTTATAGAGCGAATACACAAATCAGCAACTTCACCATCCTTCAAGTGAGCATCTTGAAGTATTAAATCCAACTGCTTTACTATATGCTCAGAATAAATAGGAAAGTCCGAACGTGCCACGAAGAGTAATCCTTCATGGCACAGTCGTTGCACTTCATCTACTTGTTCATTGGTGAGTCGTTGTTCACGCTTGCTATAAGGCTGCAGCACACAAATATTTTCCTGAAACACAAATAGCGCAATGGGCAAGCGGTATTTGGAAAAAGAATTCAAGACTTCAGTACTAATCTGATAGTATTGTTCATTAATGTCGCTGGGGACAGGCGCGGATTTTACTCTTGCCATAGTTTACTTCCAAAAAATCTTTACAAGGTTAGTACCACGAGTTCTACCGCCCTTTTGGATTTGTCCGGCGGTGATTACAAAACGCTGTTCATGAAGAAAGTCTTCATTTCCAAGGATGAAATTTTCGCAACGTGCCGTATGTCCTGTTTCATTTTCACTGGGATCCACAAAAATGGGCACAACACCCCACGAAAAATTAAGTGCTTTTAAAGACTCTTTTTCAGGTGTCAGGCCATAGACCATTTGCGGGGGGCGACACGCTGCAATTTGGCGTGCGGAAGAACCGCTCATACTATGGGAAACAATGGCGGATGATTTGGATTTTTCTGCCAAAAGACATGCGGAATACGCCAAATACTCGGCAATGCCCTTTTCGGCCGAAGGTTCTTTCAGCTCGTGACGGTCTCTTATTAATTCTTCTGCCTGATCGGTTATTTCACGCATATAATTTACAGTTTCCACCGGGAAATTGCCCATGGCTGTTTCTTCGGAAAGCATAACGCAGTCAGCACCGTCAAGCACGGCATTGGCAACGTCGGTGGTCTCGGCACGAGTGGGAGCCGGGCTGTTAACCATGGAAAGAAGCATTTGAGTTGCCACAATTACGGGCTTTGCAGCCTTATTGCAGGCTCTGATAATGCGTTTTTGGATACTTGGTAACTGTGGCAACGGACACTCTACCCCAAGGTCTCCACGGGCGACCATAACAATGTCGGCCTCACGCAAAATTTCTTCCAATCTGTCCACGGCGCCTTGACGCTCAAGCTTCACAACCACAGGAATATTTTTTCCGGCAGCCAAAATGATATTCTTTGTTTCGATAACATCTTCAGGTGTTTGCACATAGGAAATGGCTACAGCATCCACCCCGAGGATAAGCCCTTGAGCTAAATCCTTGCGATCCTTTTCGGTCAACGCCGGAACCTTTGTTGCTTTTCCGGGTAAGGCCAAGCCCTTACGTGAGGTCACGATACCTGAGTTATTGGCCTCGATCACTACAAGACCGTCATCTCTACGTTTTTTTACGGTAAATTGCAAACCACCGTCGGCAAGAACCAAACGATCTTCCGGCACCAAACTTTCCATAATCACTTCATGGTCAAAAGGAAGAAAAGGCATTTCATTGGTAAATTGTGCACTTGCTCCAAGCAGCAGCCCCATCCCCTTACTGACTGTAATGCTTGGGTCACCTTGCAAGTTACCAAGACGTATTTTTGGCCCGGAAAGGTCTTGCATGATGGTCAAGGGTTTATTCAAATCCTCTTCTACTTCCCTAATATTCTTGATAATATCAATAAATTTTGAGGCGTCTCCATGGGAAAAATTAAGACGAAAAACACTCACGCCGGCTTTTGCAAGCTCTTTAATTTTTTCCTTAGTATTAGAAGCAGGACCAATGGTGGCAATAATTTTCGTTTTCATATTCATCCCTATGATTATGAGTTAAAGTTTTTTTCGCACAAATATAACTTGTAACGCTATGTGACGTCAGTATGTGGTTTCTTGAAGTAAATGCAAAAAGCAAAAGAGGTGATTCTCACTAAATGAAAGCCTAGTATAATACTAAAATTATTCATTTTCAAGTAAATTTTAATTACAAAAAATTCAATATATTTCAGCTTGGTAAGTATAATTCAACATAAAAACGCATGAAAGCATATTTCCATACATTTTTAAAAATTAAAAACTACAGATAATAACCTTTGTCCGAGTGTTCGTTAAAAGTTTTATGGGATTTATTTCATGGAGCGTACAATTTTTATGAAAAAAATATTTTAGCGGATATGCACTCAGCATTTTTTGACTGTAGACTGTGCTTTAAAGCAAATTGAGGACTGCACCCTGCCCTCGTAAAATAACCCCCTACTATAAAGTAAGGGGTTAGTCAATTAAAAAATCAGGTCAATTAAAAAAATCGTCAGATTAATAAAGGTTGAACGATTAATAAAGTTTGCCCATGGGGGCTTGTCCCCCTGCCGAAGTGGTCGCTTGTCCCCCTGCCGAAGTGGTCGCTTGTCCCCCTGCAGCATTTGACGTTGGCTTAGTTGAAGATGAAACCGGCAAATCCCTTCCGTATATTCCTCTTCCGCCCTGCTTGGCAGCTTCCTCAGCAGCACGCCTTCTCTCAAGAGCACTTGCTCCCCTATATCCGGGAATTTTTGAAGGCGTCGCATTGGCAGCAGGCGCAGACATCGCCCCTTGAGATCTATAAGGAAGCCCCTTACGTTTAGCTGTTTGTAAAGAAGTACCCATAAGCGGTCCGCTTTCGACCCAGCCGCCACCAAGAGCCATACAAACCCTAACCACAGCAGAAAGCCTGTAGCTAAGCGCAGTGGCCAACTGCAATTCTGCCGTGAAAAGTTGACGCTCCGTATCAAGAACGGTGAGATAATCAGCATATCCATTATTATACTGCAATCGAGCCAACTCCACCGCACGCCGATAATTGTTCACCTGCTTACGGATGCTACGCACTATGGCTGTGGATTCACGCTGTGCGGTTAAAGCTGTACGCACATCTTGAAAAGCTGTTTGGATAGTCTTTTGATAGACAGCAATGGATTGACGTTTCACAGCTTCGGCATCATCAACGGCGTACCAACGACGCCCAAAGTCCAAGAGAGGCGCAGCCACACCAAGCCCAACAGATGAAGTTCCGGCAGGAGCAATGAGCAAGCGTGTAAGGTCAGTGCTTAACGCACCCAAGGCTCCCGTCAAGCTAATGGACGGAAATAAGTCAGCTTTTACCACACCTATATTGGCATTATAAGCCATAATCATGTATTCGGCAGCACGTATATCGGGGCGGCGAGACAATAAATCAGATGGCACTCCCGGCGGAATAATCGGAGCAACTCTCAACTTTTGAATAGCCATGCCACGATCAATATTTCCTTGCAAAATTTGCTGAGGATTGCGTCCCACAAGCACAGCCAAGGCAGCTTCGGCACTGTCACGCTCCACAGAAGTGTTGAGCATGGAAGCTCGGGCAAGTTCCATTTCACTTTCACTGCGCAAATAGTCAAGCTCAGTAATATCGCCCTCTTTAAACCGCACCGAATATATCTTCAAAGCATCCCTACGAGATTTCAACGTGCGTCTGGCGGTATTTAGCTGCATGTCGAAGGCTAACAAAGTGAAATAAGCTTGTGCCACTTGTCCGGCCACAGAAAGACGCAAAGCCTCAAGACCGACCTTGGTATTCAAGAGAAGATCGGTAAGCCCCGTATAGGAATTACGATATTTTCCCCACAAGTCAAGTTCCCACGAAGCCGCAAAGCCAATGGTATTTGTAGCTGTGTAGCGTTTAAACATGCCGGATTCAAAGGCTGTTTGTTGCACATTTGGCCCTTTTAAGCTCGTACCGGCATATGAAGTCCCAAAAGATCCTGAAAGTTCCGGGAAAAGCGCCGAGCGAGCTTGACCGATTTTAGCTGCCGCACTGTCCACCTTAGCGAGGGAAGCAGCAATATCTTGATTATTTCGCAAAGCTTCTTCAATAAGCGCAGTGAGCACAGGGTCATTGAAACGCTTCCACCAGTCTTGCTCCAAGGGCGGCGCAGGAAGTTGCACCTTCAACCATTCATCGGGAACCACAGTACCGGGGCGTTCATAATCAGGCGCAAATGAACATGCAGATAGCATGGACATGCACAGGACACATAACGAAAGCGCAAGCCGTCGCAGCAATTTACTGCGTTTTTGTCGCTCAACTTCTAAAAACATACACTCATCCTCATCTTCCCACGGGGGAAGCTATATTTGCTGTTATACAGATTCTTCTTGTTTTTCATTATCATTGCTATCTTTGCCATATGTCAGCTCATGTGGGTCTTTTTTCCCTTGAATCCATAAAGAAAACTTCATTATTCTATGGAAGAAAAAGGGCACAAAGAGCGTGGCAATGAACGTTGCGGCAAGCATACCGCCAATAACAGCCGTACCAATGGCATGACGACTGTTGGCACCGGCACCTGTGCTGATGGCCAAGGGTACACACCCCATGATAAAGGCCAAGGATGTCATGATAATGGGTCTGAAGCGCAAACGGGATGCATGAAGTGCCGCAACGCTTAAGCTACGCCCGCCACGCCATGCTTCCACGGCAAACTCCACAATCAAAATGGCGTTCTTCGCCGCAAGTCCAATGAGTGTAACCAAGGCCACTTGGAAATATACATCGTTGGACAACTCACGAAAATATGTGGCCGCAATGGCACCAAATATACCAAAAGGTACTGCCGAAAGTACGGCTATGGGCAAGGTCCAGCTCTCATACTGTGCCGCCAAGATCAAAAATACCATGAGCAAGGCCAAGATAAAAATGGTGGTAGTATCAGCTGAAGCTAGTTTTTCTTGTAAGGCTGTACCCGACCAACCAAGGGCATAATCCGGCGGTAAAATCTTCGCAGCTTCCTCTTCCACAGCCAATAGAGCCTGACCGGATGAATAGCCGGCAGCAGGCGATCCCATAACGTGCGCCGCCGGGAACACATTGTAACGTTCAACCACTTGCGGTGCGACACGCCGCTCAAATGTAATAAGCGTATTGAGCGGAATCATCTCGCCTTTATCGTTGCGCACAGTCATATCTGCCAAGGTTTCCGGCAACATACGATAATCGATATCCGCTTGCATCAGCACTTGGAATGTACGACCGATATAGTTAAAATCATTCACATAAGTTGTGCCAAACGTACCTTGCAACACCGAGAATATGGACGAAATACTCACCCCTTGTGCCAAGGCACGCTCTCGATCAAGATTGGCATAATATTGCGGCGCTGAAGTAGAGAATAGATTTTGCACCGAGCCAATTTCAGGCCTTTTTGTTAGTGCTTCCACTAATTTAGTGGTCAAGTCTTGCAAGTCATCCAGTGAACCGGTACCACGGTTTTGAATATAGGCGTCAAAGCCTCCTGTGGTACTCATGCCTGAAATGGGCGGAGGCTCAAAAGCGATGACCAAGGACTGCGGTATGCCCATACCCATCATAAATGCCTGCTTGGCAATGGCACTTGCGCTTGCATTGGGCGCTTGACGCTCTTTCCAATCCTTAAGTACGGTAAAGAATGTTCCGTAGTTGGACTTGGTACTAAATGACGTTAGGTCAAGACCGGAAATACTGACAATATTATCGACAGCCGGATTGGCAAGCATTTGTTTTTCAATGGAATTCATGGTTTTTTCTGTGCGAGACAGCGTAAGCCCATCCACAGATATTGCCATTCCCAAAATATAGCCTTGGTCTTCGTTTGGCACCAGCGACTGCGGTACATTATTGAACAACCAACTCATGCCGTAAATCATTAAGGCAAAAAGCATAATGGCAACAAATCCGGCATTTTTAATCATACGCACTATGCGCACATAACGATGGGTTACATTGGCAAACCAATAGTTAAACAACCGAAATAAAATAAATTCCTTCTTATTTGGATCATGGGGTTTCAATAAAAATCCGCACAATGCCGGCGTTAAGGTTAAGGCCACAACGCCCGACAAAATAACCGAAATGGAGATGGTGATGGCAAATTGCTTATACATTTCACCGGCAAGGCCACCCATAAACGACACCGGCACAAAGACCGCACACAGCACAAGCACAATGGCAATAACAGGGCCTGTAACTTCCTGCATGGCCTTATGCGTGGCCTCCATGGCATTTTTATGTTCCGTGCGCATGATGCGTTCCACGTTTTCAAGCACCACAATGGCATCGTCCACCACAATACCAATAGCCAGCACCATCCCAAAAAGCGTCAAGGTATTGATGGTATAGCCAAGGGCAAACATTCCGGCAAACGTTCCCACAATGGAAACAGGCACGGCAAGACAGGGAATGAGCGTGGCACGCCAGCTTTGCAAAAAGACATACACCACAATAAATACCAAGCCCATGGCTTCAAGCAGCGTCATAAGAACTTCTTCAATGGAAGCGATAACAAAGACGTTGGTATTAAAAGGAATTTCATATTCAACACCGTCAGGAAAACGCAAGGACAACTCTTTGAGCTTTTCTTGCACCAAACTTCCTGTTTCAATGGCATTGGCACCGGGCAGCAAGTACACACCGGCCATACGTGCGGTCACACCATTGAGCTCACTGCTGATGCTGTAATCACGACCTCCAAGCTCTACCCTTGCCACGTCCTTCACATAGAGAAAAGAACCGTCGGATTGCGAACGCACAACTATATTCTCAAAATCCTTGGGTTCGAACAAGCGGCCTTGAGCGTCAATTTGCCATGTAAGTTCAATTTCATGATTGGCAGGGCTTGCACCGATACGCCCGGGTGCAAACTGTGCATTTTGATCGCGAATGGCATTGGCCACATCGCTGGGTTGCAATTTATATTTACTGAGTTTATCGGGGTCAATCCAAATACGCATGGAATAATCCATACTTCCGAAAATACTACAATCGCCGACACCCTTTATGCGCTTTACTTCATCTACTATATTCGATTGCAAATAGTTATTCAGATAGACAGCATCATATCTACCGCTGGGAGAGGTAAGCCCGATAATAAGCAACATGGCCGGTGAGTTTTTCGTAACAGTGACACCTTGCTGGCGTACATCACTTGGCAATTGATTTTGAGCCAAGTTCACCTTATTGTTGACGTTTACCAGCGCAATATCAGGATCGGTACCAAGTTTAAAATAAACGTTGATAGTACCGGAACCGGAACCCGACGATGAATTTGAGGTCATATACAGCATGTCTTCCACGCCGTTAATGGCAACTTCCAGGGGAGCAACAACAGTTTCAGAAATGGTTTGCGCCGATGCTCCAGGATAGGAGACACGCACGGTAATCTGCGGTGGCACAAGATCCGGATATTGCGCCACCGGTAAGCCCAAAATGGCAAGCCCGCCCACCAAGGTGATGAGCAAGGATATTACCGTCGATAAAATGGGTCTGCGCAAGAAAAAATTGAGATCTTCCTTGCCCTGCACCGCAGGAGTGTTTGATGGAGTACTCATAAGCAAACTACCTTAACCTTGCGGCTTTGCGGTTTCAGTTTTGGAAGTGTCTTGCGGCTTTGCACCTTCAGCTGGCTTTGCGGCATCGGCAGGCTTTGCGCCTTCAGCTGGCTTTGCACTAGGAGGAGGACCGACACTGACAGGACTACCGGGACGGGCTTTCACAAGTCCGTCTAAAACTATACGGTCACCATCTTTTAAGCCGGCATCAATAAGATACATTTGCCCTACACTCATGCGGATTTTAACAGGGCGCATCTCCACAAGATTTTTATCATTCACCAGCATAACCACCGAGCCCTTTTGTGTATTTAGCACAGCCCGCTGTGGCACTAGTATAACATTTTTCAGCACAGCTCCTTCAAGAAATACACGCACATACTGACCGGGGAAAACGGCATCGTCGGCATTTTTAAATTCAGCTCTGGCTTTTACAACACCTGTAGATTGATCCACTTGCGAGTCCACAAAGGTGACCTTGCCTTCGTGTGGATACATGCTTCCGTCAATGAGGCGAATTTTGGCGGTATACACATTGCCTTCTGGTATACTCAAACGCCCTTCTTCGCTAAGCTGTTGATTACGCACATATGTTGTTCCCGGGAAGGAAAAATTCACAAAGAGCGGATCGGTTTGATTGATGGAAGTCATAAGCGTGCCATTATTGACAAGGTTACCGGCAGTCACCACTTCCTTACCGGAATAGCCGGAAACAGGCGCCGTCACCTGACAGTACTCAAGGTTAATTTCAGCAATACGCAAATTAGCCTTGGCAGCCTCAAAAGCAGCCAGCGCACTGTCACGCTCTTTCTGGCTCACGGCATTTCTGGCATAGAGCGGCCCAATACGATTCCATTCCCGTGAAGCCTGTTGATATTGTGCTTGTGCCTCGCCCATGCGAGCTTCAAATTCATTACGCTCAAGCTGAAAAAGAATTTGTCCTTCTTTCACAAACTCCCCTTCCACATACTTTCTCTCTTTAATGAGGGATTGGATGCGAGCGCGCACTTCCACCGCCTTAGAACCTTGCGTCACAGCCTGAAAGTTCATATTAAAAGGATGATCGGCGGACTTAACCGTAAACAACGACACCAAGGGCGGCGGCATTTGCGGCGGTTGAGCTTTTTTTTCTTCGCTTTCGCAAGCTGTCAGAAGAAAAAAGCTACAACAAATTGTCAATAAAGCGTATAACTTGAATTTGTTTTTCATGTATGCTCCTACGTATTTATGCAAACATCAAATATTACAGTAAAAAAGTGCAAAACAGCCAGCACCGTTTATATTAAGGGTGACGTTAAATTAATTTAAGCATAAGCGCAACGATTAATTTTCAGAGAAATTAAGAAAGTTCAGGAAATACTGATTTATTACCTTTTAAAAAGAAGGGATGCTTTTTCCAAAACCCAAAAGCATCCCTATAAATAGCGATTTAGGCACTTCATCGAATTTTGTGTTGCTGTAAAAATTTTTACCATCAGTAAGTTTGCACAACATCATTGAGTTTACGCAAAAGCGCAATCAGTTGCTTCCACTCATCCGGACTAAATTGTTCTTGTACATTAGCCTGTGTTTTTTGCGCACAATCAAGGCAAATTCGCTCAATGGAGCGGCCTTTATCGGTCAAATACACAATCTTTTGCCTTTCATCGGACACATCTTGTTTTCGCACAAGATAACCTTTTTTTTCAAGCGAGTTGAGCAAACGGCTGGTGCTGGATTTTTCCTGTAATAAAAAATCCGAAATATCCTGCTGTTTTCGCTCATCTTTGATATAGAGTGTAAAAAGAATGCGGCTTTGTTCTGCTGTAATATCCAGCCCGGAAGCTTTCAAATTATTAGCAAAAGCGCGCAGAATACGAAAATGACTCTGCCCTAAAAGCCGACCAAGAGCATTTTTTGCGAATTTTTCTACGTCTAATGTGTTCATACAAGTTGACTACGCAACTAATCATAACTTGTCAAGCCTTCATTGATGAGGTACTTGCAAAATAAGCTCACTCAGAGTGCATATCATTTCTTGACGAGCGTTCATTTTCATGCAATAGATGCCAATTCAATTTAAAGACCTTGGCGTTATTTATGGACGCAAGTTCTTTGGCCTTCGGTTAAAAGTACATATAAAAAATATGCAATAGCTTTAGTTTATTAGACAAAGAAATACCACCGCCTTGGAGACAGTCATGAGCGATTATAAAAAAACCTTGAATTTACCCGTAACCAAATTCCCCATGAAAGCAAATCTCGTGCAACGTGAGCCTGAGATGTTAAAACGCTGGGAAAGTATGAAAGCCTATGATATTATGGTAAATTCGTCCGGTTCGCAAGGAAGTTATATTTTGCATGACGGGCCTCCTTATGCCAACGGACATATTCATATGGGCACGGCATTGAATAAAATCTTGAAGGATATCATAGTTAAATCCAAAAATATGCAGGGCTTTTCTTCTCGCTATGTACCCGGTTGGGATTGCCATGGCCTGCCCATCGAATTGAAGGTTGAGCATGAACTTGGGGAAAAAAAGAAAGATTTGCCTGCGCATATTGTGCGTAAAGCTTGTCGCAAGTATGCTGAAAAATGGATTAATACTCAAAGGAAGGAATTTAAGCGACTGGGCGTATTCGGCGTTTGGGAAAAGCCCTATATGAGCATGGATCCGGCCTATGAAGCGGCCACTGCCCATGCTCTTGCCGATGTGTGCGCCACAGGAAATTTAACACGCAGTAAAAAGCCCATTTATTGGTGTTGTTCGTGCCATACGGCTCTTGCCGAAGCAGAAGTTGAATATTACGACCACACTTCCCCGTCGGTCTTCGTACGTTTTTTGGTGCAAGATGACAGCATTCATACAATCTTTCCGCAAACTAAAGACAAGCAATGCGCTGTAGTCATTTGGACAACCACTCCTTGGACTTTGCCTGATAATATGGGTATTTGCTTGCATCCCGAATTTGAATATGCCTTGGTGCAAGTACAAGATAATTTTTATATTTTAGCCAAGGAGTTGGTGGAAGAATGCGCCAAGATATTTGAATGGGAACAGTTTTCCATCTGCGCCACCGTAAAAGGTGAAACTCTTGAAGGCATTAAAGCACAGCATCCTTTTTACGAGCGCATCTCACCCTTTGTGCTTGGCAGTCACGTTACCTTAGATGCCGGCACCGGCTGTGTGCATACTGCCCCGGGGCACGGTCGTGAAGACTATGAGGTGGGACTTAAATACGGGCTTGAAATTTACTCTCCCCTTGACGATGCCGGGCGTTTTCTTGACAGCGTAGGCTTTTTTGCCGGACTCAATGTATTTGATTCCAATGCACATGTAGTCGAAAAACTCAAAGAAGTCGGCGCGTTACTACATGAATCTAAACTCAAACACTCCTATCCGCACTGCTGGCGTTGTAAAAAGCCTGTTATTTTCCGTGCCACGACACAATGGTTTATTGGCATGGAAAAAAATGACTTACGCCAACGTGCGCTCAAGGCCATAGCCGAAGATGTGCAATGGATTCCGGCATGGGGTGAGGAGCGTATCCACAATATGATTGAAGCTCGCCCCGACTGGTGTATCTCTCGTCAGCGTCAATGGGGCGTTCCCATTGTGGCCTTATTGTGTACAAGTTGCGGCGAAGCTTGGCATGAAAGCGAGTGGATGCACGAAATGGCTGATCGTTTTGCCAAGCATTCAACGGGTTGCGACTATTGGTATGAAGCTGATATAAAAGATATTATTCCTGCCGGACTTAAATGCAAAACATGCAATGGCAGTGACTGGAAAAGGGAAACGGACATATTGGATGTGTGGTTTGATTCCGGTACCAGTTTTGCGGCAGTGCTTGAAAAGCGTGCTGAACTCTATTTCCCTGCCGATTTATACCTTGAAGGTTCGGATCAACATCGAGGCTGGTTCCATTCATCACTCTTGGCTTCCGTGGCAACACGCAATGAGCCGCCGTACAAAGCTGTGCTCACCCACGGTTATGTGGTGGACGGTACGGGGCTTAAGATGTCTAAATCCATTGGAAATGTCATTGCGCCGCAAGAGCTTATCGATAAATTTGGCGCAGAAATCGTGCGCTTATGGGTATCTTCGGTGGAGTATCGTGAGGACATACGCATTTCCGATGAAATTTTAAGCCGACTGGTGGATGCCTACAGGCGTATCCGCAATACCTGCCGCTATATACTGGGAAATATAAACGATTTCTCACTTGAAGCCCTGCTCTCCCCCAAGGATATGCTCCCCCTTGACCAATATGCCGTCGATGTGGTCACAAGAGCACACATAAACATGCAAAAAGCCTATGCAAAATTTGAATTTCATAAAATTTTCCATATATTACATAATCTTTGTGTGACAGATTTATCCGCCACTTACTTGGATATATTAAAAGACAGACTGTACGTGTCGGGCACGAAAAGCCACGAACGGGCTTCGGCGCAATCGGCTTTATGGTTCATACTATGCGTACTCATGCGAGATATGGCTCCTATTTTGAGCTTTACCGCCGAAGAAGTACTTGAGCATGTACCCGCGGCCATGCAAGACGCAGAAAAAACAAGTACGGTATTTGCGCTGAAGCCGTTGCAGGCCGACGATTTGCAGGCACAGGGCTTTATTTTGAATCAAGACACGCAAGATGCTTGGAGCAATGTTTTCAAAATCCGTAGCTACGTCACCCGTGCCATTGAACCACTGCGCAAAGACGGTACGCTCGGGCACTCATTGGATGCACGCATCCACATATATTTGGATGAAGAAAAAATGCAGTCCGTAAACAGTGTACAAGCTGACTTACGTGATATTTGCATTGTATCTCAATGCTTTGTCCTTCCTCTAGCCGACGCCAACGAAAAGAGCACACGCTTTGAGGATTTTGAAGGGCTTGCTATTTTTGTGGAAAAAGCGTACGGAGAAAAATGTGAAAGATGCTGGATTTATAGTACAGAGCTTGGAAGCAACCAAGAGCATCCCGGGCTTTGCCCACGTTGTACAAATGTTTTAACCGCAAGTTAAGGAAACCCAAAAAAAATGCGCTACAAAATTGTCATAGCCATTGCTGCTGTTGTAATTTTCCTTGACCAGCTGAGTAAATGGTTGATTATGCAATTTTTACCGGCTCAAGGCACAATAACTGTTCTGGACGGTTTTTTTAACCTAGTGCACATCTATAATCGTGGAGCAGCTTTTGGTTTTTTAAATCGTTCCGATATCGAATGGCAGTTTTGGCTCTTTTTGCTGGCAACGCTCATTGCAGTTTTGGCAATATTTTATTTGGTACGTACCGCCAAACACTACTTACCTCTTTTTATTGCTTTAGGGCTTGTACTTGGCGGCGCACTTGGTAATCTCATCGATCGCTTACGCTTTAGAGCTGTCGTCGATTTTTTGGATTTTTATGTGGGTGCGTGGCACTGGCCGGCCTTTAATGTGGCTGATATTGCCATTTGCATTGGCGCCATAACAACGTGCTTTGCCATGTTTGTCTTGGACAACAAGCAACAATAAACGAAAGAGCATACTTCTTTATGAAGATATGCTTAACAACAAATAAGGATGTATATGCAGTGGTGGCATTTCATAGTGCTTTTTATTCCCATACTGCCTAATTTTTATTCCATTTGGCATGTTCGAAAGCATTATTTCAGTACAGAACAGGAAAAATCTTATTGGTTTATGGTGGCTATTTTCGTTCCGGTCATTGGAGGAATTATCTACATTTTATTCGGGCGCAGAAAAGCCCTCAAAACACCATTGCAAGAAAGTGCAAATGAGTGTACGCATACAAAATTGCCTTAGCAGTCAAAAAAATTTTACTCGTATGACTTTAAGGCTTTATTAATAAAGAGGTGGAAAATGCAAAGGACCGTTACACACAGTATAGTTATGGCATGTTGCTTGTTGGTTTTTCTGGGAGGCTGTACAACCAGATCTGACTACGATCAATTACAAGCACGTGTTCAAACTCAAGATCAACAGTTACGCCAATTACAGCCAAATATGGCCGATTCCTGGGCGCAAACTCAATCCATGCGCAAAGAACTTGATGTTCTAAAGGCGCAAATGAATGAGCTGCGTTTAGCAGGTGGCACTCGTGGCGTTGTGGACAGATTGAATAAGCACAATGCAGCTTTACGTCAAGTAGAATCAAATCTGTCGCTTAACTTCAACTTGGATGCACCCATCATGAGCGGCTCCGGTCAATATGATGCTCAAGGCAGCAATACCCCCATGGTTCCTGCTCGCCCCCCGCAACCTCCGCAAGTTACGGCGCCACCAAATACTGCCAAGAGCGGCGCAGCTGCCCTGTATAACCAAGGAGTGTCGGCCTTTAATTCCCGCAACTATTCCGGCGCGCAAGCAGCCTTTGTGGACTTTACACGCAAATATCCAAGCAATACGCAGGTGGGAAATGCATGGTTCTATATAGGTGAATCTAACTTTCAAATGAATAGATTTAATGACGCTGTTGTTGCATATGATAAAGTTATCAGCGGCTATCCAAGAAGCTCCCGTACGCCAAGTGCCTATCTGAAGCAGGCAATCAGCTTTAGCAAGCTTGGACAAAAGGCGGCCGCCACAACACGTATGCAGGAACTTATGCGCAAATATCCAAGCTCAGGGGAAGCGAAAAGAGCCAAGTCTTTCTTGCAAACAAATCAATAGTAACGAAAGTAATGCATCAAGAAAGCCATTTTTGAACACTCATGTTGCATTCTTGATGCATTCACTTATGAGGATTTAGCCCATGACCCAAAATAGCACTACGCATCAACAAGAAGTTCGACTTTCTTTCACTGCCGACATCTCAAGCAATCCCATTGTCTGTCAGCTTGTGAGTAAATATCAACTTGAATTTAGCATCCTCAAGGCGCAAATCAGCCCACGTAAAGAAGGTATGTTGCACTTAAGTCTTATGGGAGAAAAGGACAAAATCGAAGACGGTATTTCATATCTTAAGACACAAGGGGTTAAGGTTCTTGGCGTGTCTCAAAAAGTATACCGAAATGAAGAACTCTGTATACATTGCGGTTTTTGCACAGCTCTATGCCCAACCAAGGCTTTAAACGTTGATGTGCAAACACGCAAAGTAATCTTTTGCCCAGATAGCTGTATTAATTGCGGGCTTTGCACAAAAACTTGCCCCTTGCACGCCATGCGTAAAGACGTAAACGAAATGCATTTATAAGCATATCTTCATAAATCTTCGGTAAGTAAAACGATGACATCTACTTGTCAATGAAGTATGCTCTTTCTCTAGTGCGCACTTTCAAACATTTTTATGCTAATAAATTTGGCTAATAAATTTGTAAGATAAGAGTATTTATTAATATGGTTATATCTTCACTGCCCACATGTTTCGTGGCTTCGATATAGGTTGCGCCATTGTACGTTTGAGGTTCCGGATTAATTTGCCATTCAAGCAGTTGATATTTACCGTTATTTTCCACATCGGTAATCTGTAGTTTGGCAAGCACGTCGTTGACGCTATTACGGTCAACATATCCGCTGACAATAAGTTCTGTATTCACAATATAGCCTTCGGCGAGCATGGTCTTTACGGTTTGCAAACTCTGCGCACCGGCCAGCAAAACGTCAATATCATGCTTGTCGCTCCCACCATCAACAGTAACCAGCACATCCTCTAGGGCAATTTTATCCATGGCGGACATATCGACAATAAAAAGATCATCGCCCCCGCCTCCTTCAAGCAGGGCATCGTAAATTTCGCCAAAAATCAAATCGTCGCCATCGCCGCCCAATAAAATGTCTATCCCGGCACCGCCTTTAAGGATATCATCGCCACTGCCACCATCAAGAAAATCATTGTCTTTGCCGCCGTCAAGGTAATCATTGCCTGCGCCGCCATAAAGTTTATCACGCCCCTCATCACCATATAGCTTATCATTGCCGCTGCCGCCCTCGAGCAAATCATGCCCCTTGCCGCCATCCAAAATATCGTCGCCTTGGTCACCATAGAGTTCATCATCTTCTGAGTCACCATAGAGGGTGTCATTGCCCTTGCCGCCACGCAAAATATCATTGCCCTTGTCACCGTCTAAAATGTCATTACCGCCCTTCCCTAATAAGATATCATTACCTCTATCACCGAAATATGTATCATTTTTTTCTGTACCGTGATATGTATCGGGGCCGTATGTGCCAAAATATGCTTTAGGTTTTACAGTCTTAAACGTATCATCGTCAAGAGACGTAGTTGGAATTACAGGAGATCCACTATCATTGTTGGACTTGGCCATATTCATATTCTCCTTTCATTACGCTTTGAATTTGCAGCATCATATCTAAACATGGCAATTCATTGCAATACCAAGGGGCGTAATGAAGAGCGGATTTAGTGGTTTAATGATGTTTTTACCGGTAACGGAGGCAACAATATTCTCCATATGCGTAAGGCAACAGGTTCCGCCCACAAGGTAAACATCGTCAACATCAAAGGGATCTATGTGCTTTTTGACGATGGAGGCCATCTTTTCGATAACCGGACGCACAATGGGCAATATGTCCGCATGTTTTTTGGGATTAGTCTTCAGGCGTTCGGCCTCGGACAATGATATTTTATAATGTCCCGAAAGCACAAGGGAAACATGCGTTCCACCCGTGGCTTCGTCGGCTGTATAAATAACCTTACCGTCTTTAAAAATGGAAAGTCCGGTGGTACCACCACCTATATCCACAATCACACCGTCAGAAATTTGCAAAACAGCATTGGCAGCAGTTGGTTCATCCAAAATATTTGTCACCGTAATCCCTGTTGATTCCACCACATAATTATGCGTTTTGCAAGTACTTGCATCTGTACCCGGCGGCACGGCTATGGCAGCAAATTCCAATTTTCGCCCGACTTTAGCCTCAACGTCTTGCACAAGGCGGCGCACAATGTCCGTCGCGCCCACATAATCCACCACCACACCGTCACGCACCACATGCGCAAATTCCAGCGCACAAGCCAATGGCTTAAGCTTTTCATCAAGTACAACCACTACGACAAATGCCGTGCCAAGATCCACGCCCACAAAAAGTTTTTCGGTACTACTTTTGGGACGACGTGGATTTTTTATGCACTTTTCCAATTTTGTAATATATTTTTCATAGGGTGCGCTTGGCATGATATGTCCTTTGATTCGCTTGCATTTGAGAAAAAAGCCTTTATTTCGAAAAATAAAGGCTTTTTAAGACTTTTTATGACATGAAATTATTTTTTCATGCTACGCTTAGATGCCTTGAGGGGGTTAACCTTAACGGCAGTGCTCTTGGGTAAGTCTTTTACAAGGTGCTTGTTTTCTTCATAAAAAGCTTTATAATCAAAACCAAGCGCAGTAATTCTTTGCTCCATGAGCGCACGATTGCTATTTCTGTTAGGGTCAGAAAGATTTTTATCCACATACCTTTCTGTGGTAAGATATAAACCTTTTTGATCTATGGCCATAAGCAGCGGCAAACTATTTTCCTCAACATCTTGCACAATCATTTCGCGTGCAGTTCCAAAACGTGTAATCATCACAACCTCCTTTGCAATTTTTTTGCGTAAAACCGAAGCTTACAACCAAGTGTAAATTTCCAATGAAGCCTACGCATACAAAGTAAAGTCTAATGCACAAAAAAACCTTCTTTTGTCAAGTGAAAAATACATGTTCTGCTCGTAAAAATTGCACGTCCTTGAACACAAGAGAAAAACTCTGTGTGCACAATCTTATAATGTTAATAATAACAAATAGTTTAGCTTCAACTACAGATGCAAAGTTATACTCATCGGTAAAATTAAGATGTCTTTTGTCAATTTTAGAAATGGCGCAGAGGTTTTAAATTTCTTGGGGAGAAATTTTTTTGCTGTGAAAAAAGGTCTCCTCCCCAAAAAAAGCTTGTTGCCTCTGAAAGCAACCTTATTGAATGATGCTAGCCTTTATGATAACAACATTTTCCACAGGCACATCGCTGTGACCACGCTGAGTGCTTGTTTTCACGCCTGCTATTTTATCCACCACCTTTTGCCCTCTGATAACCTTGCCAAAAACCGTATATCCATAGCCGGATTCGGTGGGTTCCTTATAATTCAAGAAATCATTATTCTTCGTGTTTATAAAAAACTGCGCCGTTGCGGAATGCGGATCGCCGGTACGTGCCATGGCAATGGTATACTTATCATTATTCAGACCATTGGCGGCCTCATTTTTAATGGGGCGATCCGTAGGTTTGGGGTTTAAATTTGCATCCATGCCGCCGCCTTGGATCATAAAAGTTTTAATGACCCGATGGAAAATTGTACCGTCGTAGTGACCTTTTTTCACATAATTTAAGAAGTTTTTAACGGTATTTGGGGCTTTGGCTCCATCAAGACGTACAACTATGTCGCCCATACTTGTCTGCAAGCGCACAGCAGCACCGGCAGCATGTGCTGTGTTTGCGCTTTGCAGGTCACAAAAAACAAAGCCGACAAAGAGCATGAGGCAAAGGATGGAAAAACGTTTAAAATTCATAGTAAACTCGCTTGTTAAATGTTAATGAATGTAGAGCTGTTAAACACATGCCAATATTATACTTTTTTCGTGAACTCTTGCCAAGTAAAAAAATAGTTGTAGAAAAAAATAGTTGTCGCATCTTTTCAAATGAGCAAAAAAATTATTATGCTCAAGCATCTACTTAGGTTGACGATGGAAACATATAATGATAATAAAGTCGTACGATATGGTGATTTGTATAAATCAAAGGAGATGGGTGCGTATAATGAAAAGTTACCTTGAGCAGTTTCAAAAGTATGTCTCAGCGAGCGGATTGAAAAACACAATGCAAAGAGCACGCATTGTTGAACTTTTTATGGAGTCCAATGGGCATCTTTCCACGGAAGAAGTGTATGATATTGTGCGAAAAGTCGACAATTCCGTGGGGCAATCCACTGTGTATCGAACCATGAAATTGCTTTGTGAATCCGGACTTGCCAATGAAGTACATCTTGGCGACGGTATTGCTCGTTATGAGCCTGCCCACGAAGAGCATCACGACCATCTGGTATGTGAAAAATGCGGTAAGACTGTGGAAATTCTCAGCAAAAAAATGGAAAAATTACAAGAGAACATCGCCAGAAAGCATGGCTTCATACCCACAAGTCATACCATGTGCCTTTACGGTATTTGCTCTGATTGCCAGAAAAATCGGCCCAAGTAATCGTCACTGAAAAACATGTTAACAATTTAAAATTAAACAAATTTTCAGTTAAAATATACAAATAAAAATGCTGAAAAGAAGGGCATGGAATGCACCTTCCCGGCATTTTTATGAAGCTTAAACATAATTTTTCAGTGACGACTAACAAAATTTGAGCGCAAGCGAAAATTTTGCGCCACGTAAAATGAGCCGCAATTCACTTGCGGCGCCCCCGAAGGGGCATTTGAAGTGAGCGTGCCTTTCTGAAAAATGCATAAAAATGCGTTTTTCAGCTTCGATTAAGTGAATACGGGCGGCTGAGTCGCATTTTCAGTTTTGTCCATCACAAACAATGCGCCTATGCAAAGCAGTGAAAGCAAAGCCACAAGCACAAAGCCCACGCCAAAATTGAAGTATTGACCGCAAACGCCAAGTATAAAGGGCATAAGTCCTGCCCCGACCAGTGCGCTTAGGGGCATGATCATGGAAAGCAGCGCCGGTTGTTTGAGGATGTGCACGTGCTCGTTAATGAGCGTAAAAATAGCCGGAAAAATAAAACCTATGCACAGTGGCTGAATATTAACGCCCACAAGCATGAGCGTGGAAGAAGGCGCAAAACCCATGAACACAAGGGAAACTGCGTGCACAAATGCACCTATAATGATTATTGTTGCCGACGAAAAACGATCAGAGGCAATTCCTCCGATAATGACAGCAGCAGGAGTCAGCAAACGTGAAAGCAATAGCCACATATTGGCATTGTCGGGGCTGAAATTGTGCTCACTCACCAAGAATATTTGCAAAACACTGTAAACGGAAAATTCACCGCACAAACCAACAGTGACGAGCAAACAAAATACCCAAGTATTGCGTTGTTTAAGCAAGGAAAAATTACTTTTCAGCGAAGGTTTTTCCGAAAAAGTATATCCGCCCTTCCCAAAGAAAAAAAATGATATGCCTGCCGCCACCGAAAGAAGACCCACAAGCACAAAAACCGCCTGCCATGAAGCAAAAAGCAGCACACCTTGCGCCAGAATTGGAATGACGATAAAGCCAACATTTGGGCCAAGCTCATGAATTCCAATGGCTTTTCCCCAATCTTCCTTGGAAACCAATGTACCCAAAACAGCAATGCCTGCACCAAGATACGCGCCGCAAAACATGCCAAAACAAAAGAAAAGTACGCACAAGGCGTAAAAGTTGCCCAAGAAGGGAATGAGCAAAAACGTACTGCCAAGCAATATGGTGGAAAAAGCCACCACATAGCGAGGGCGAATGACGCTGACCAAATATCCCGTAAAAATTTGGGTGCTTGCAAATCCAAGACCTTGAGCCAAAAGCCACGAGGTGGATTGGCTATGGCTGATTTGTAAGTCCAGTTCTATATAGGCAAGTAAGGGCGAGAGCGTGCTGCGTGCCATGTAGTTGCAAAAAAACATAAAGGTGACAAAGACAACATAGTGCCATACTTCGGAAAATGGGCGTGTTGTGTTCATATGATATATCCTCCGACTTGTGCCGCCGGTATGGCAAATGTATGACGCAAAATTTTAGTCAGCAATGCCTAGCTTTGTGAACATTTTATTTTGTATGTTTGTCAAACATAAACAAAGAAGTCAAAATATTTTTTACAAAAAATTATCATTATAAATTCTACGCTTACTGCTTGTAACTTTTTCCTGCTTATACGGTGCGCCGGCACGTGATTCTAATTTTGTAAAAATTTTCTTGGGGGAGGGACCTTTTTGGAAA